>JASHSY010000178.1 GCA_030040825.1 Xanthobacteraceae bacterium | reverse complement strand
ATACCCGCCATATTCAAAAGTCCGATGCAGTCGTTGATGTCTACGCAACAGGGCTTCGGCTTGTTAATGCACCAGCTTGCGAAGGAACAAACTGAGTTTACGCGCAGGATCGTTACCACCTCACCTGATGTCACCGTTTCGACGAATCTTGGTGCCTGGGTGAACCGTCGCGGTGTTTTTGCACGAGAAGAAAGTCACGATGTTTTTAAGAAGGAGGGAATTCCATCGACTTTCAGCTGGGAATTCTCACGAAAGGGCCAACACATCGAACTCGGCATTGCAGAAATGAATTTCTTCATTTTGCTGTCAGCCCTCGGCCTCTCTCACAGCATCTTCGGCGAACGATTGTTACCGGTTGGAACGCTTTACGACCCATTTATCGAGCGCGGACTCGATGCTCTGAATTATGCCTGCTACCAAGATGCGCGTTTTATTCTAGTGGCAACACCTTCCGGGGTGACGCTTTCGCCGGAAGGCGGCGCGCATCAATCTATCGCGACTCCGTTGATTGGCATGAGCCAAGACAGACTTGCGAGCTTTGAACCAGCCTTCGTCGACGAGGTTGCGACGCTTCTGCGATTTTCGTTCGACTACATTCAGCGGTCCGGAAACGACGAACCTGACCCTTTGTCGTGGCTGAGAGATGCCGCAGGCGGTTCGGTCTATCTCAGGTTATCGACGCGCCCGATCGAGCAGCCGCGTCGAAGGATAACGACCGAACTTGCAGACGATATTGTTAACGGCGGGTATTGGATGCGCCGACCGGGACCGAATGCCCAAGTTGTCATCGCCTATACAGGCGTCATGGCATCTGAAGCTCTGGCAGCGGTGGGACAGATGGCCGAAGATCGGCGCGACGTCGGTCTCTTGGCAATCACATCGGCGGACCGCCTCTGCGCCGGCTGGACTGCCGCTCAACGTGCCCGCGAGCGCGGCCTATTACAGGCGCGCAGTCACGTTGAACGGCTACTGGAGGCCGTGCCGCTGAGTTGCCCCTTGGTAACCGTTGTCGATGGACATCCTGTAACGTTGGCTTGGCTCGGTTCTGTCTACGGCCACCGGTTACGATCACTCGGGGTTGAACAGTTCGGCCAGACCGGCACGATCAGCGACGTCTATGGTCACTATGGGATCGATAGCCAGTCAATTATGGCAGCCGCACAAGCAGTGGCGCCTGGTAGGCCGATCCGACATTTGCGAAGGGTGGCCGGATAGGTCTGGCCTGCACCCAGTTTCGGAGACGCTGGACCGGAGGTGAGTCACGGAGAGACGAAGATTTACGCCGGAGTTCAAGCCTGAGGCTGCGCGGGCTGATCAACGATCGCGAGGTCTCGTACGCGCAAGCGCCGCTGGGCAGCGAAGCGGCAAGGCTCGACCAAGACATCCGGGCGCTTTCATCTTCGGAATTTCGCAGACACTTCTTGTGCGTCTCTTATGCGTCGTCACTCGGATAAGCCTTTGATTTAAAAGCTACTATTGTGATTATTAGCAGAGATGCACAACTGTCGCGTCAATCCGTTCGGAACGAGATTGTCACCCTTGTCTTAGGTACGTTCCGTCACCCGTGTCTCCGGCCCGGACAAAGCGAGTGCCTGGTGGGCCCGGGAGGACTCGAACCTCCAACCAAGCGGTTATGAGCCGCTGGCTCTGACCATTGAGCTACGGGCCCGCGCCGGCATGTAAGGGATCTGCCGAAACGGCAATGTCGGGACGGCTATATAAATGAGATTCCGGCGTCCGTGAAACTTAGATCTCAATGCGGCGGCCTCGCGGCCGCAATCGCCTTGAACGTATAGAGCGGGCTGGTGCCGAGGTCGCCGAATACCATGCCAAGCGCGGCTATGACGATGGCGGGCGTAACTGGCGCGCATGCGGGGCATGTTCGACCGTCTCGTTGGCTTCAACATCCGCTTTTCATAGGAAGACTTCGACGCCTCGCTTTCGGGCAGGCGTTTCCCCGGGGCAGCGATCGGCTGCGCATTGCATCCACTTGGTTGGAAAGCACAGCAGCCCAAGGCCGGCGAAAGTCGGGCTGGCTTCGCCGGGCTCGGCAAAAAACTGCCTGCGCGCGGAAAAGGTTCCAGAATCACCGCGGCATCTTCGGCCGCATCGGCCGGCGGCAGGCATAAGGCGAACGTTCGATTTCAGCCCGGCGTGCCTTCGCGCAGTTGTTTGCGCAGCGCCTTCATTTCTTCAAAACGCGCGGTGGCGTCCCGCATGACCGCCACGATGTCCGATATTCGGCCCTCGCCATCCTTCAGCGCGACGACTGTAAATTCGATCGATAGTTGCGATCCATCCTTCCGCCGTCCGGGCACCGAAAGCAGATGTCCCTCCGGATATCGGCTTTGGCCTCTGCTCATCATCTTGTGGAAGCCATCCCAATGTCGCGCCTGCAACCGTTCAGGAATGATGATATCGAGCGACTGGCCGACGGCCTCCGTCGCGCTAAATCCGAAGATGCGGACTGCCCCCGGATTCCACAGACGGATGATGCCGACGCGGTCGCAGACGACGACTGCGTCCGCGGCAGAATCCAATATGGCGTCCGCAATACGCACGCGGAACGCCTTCTCTCCCGAATGATCGGCAAGCTCCCAGGCCGGCGGTTTACCGGACATGCGAGGCGTCGGCCGTCGCCTTGGACGGCAGCGCAATCGAGAGCATCGACCGCAGACGGCTGCGTGGCCGAACTAGATCCGCGAGCGTGTATTCGTCCAATACGTCCGTGAAGGCGGTGCAAGCGCGTTCCAACGCTTCGCGCAGCACACAGCATCGCCTGATGGCGCATGGCGCCTCGATCGGCTTGAAGCAGGTAACCAGCGCCATATCCGGCTCGGTCGAGCGCACGACGTCGCCCAGACGGATCGCTTCAATCGGCTTTGCCAGACGCACGCCGCCACGCCTGCCGCGCACGGTCTCAATAAACCCGGCGACGCCCAGCTCGTATGCGACCTTCATCAAATGATTCTTCGAGACATTATAGCTGGCGGCGATTTCCGAAACCGTCGCGAGCCTGTCTTCCTTAAGCGCCAAATACATTAAAAAGCGCAGCGAGTAGTCGGTATAGACGGTCAGGCGCACGCGTACCTCCGATGCGGCCGCGTTAAAGTGGTATCATCGATATTGCTTTTTGGCAAGCCAAGCTATAAGATGTATTTCTGATACATCTTTTGGCATCAGGAGGTTCCGATGGGCCAGCTTGCATTGATGGGCAACGCGTTAGCGCGTGCGCTCCTATTGCCCGGCGATCTCGCGTGTAACGTGTTCGGCCTGAGTCGGGCGAACAACCGGGACTTGGTCCGCATGCTCGTCAACTCGCTGGTCTATTTCCTGGTGGGCCTTGGCGTCGCCGTCATGATCGTGTGACGGCGCGTGTCGCGGCCTGGAAAATCCCGAGGGCCACGCGACTGAAGAGTGAACTTCGTTCGTTTGAAGTTGAACGACCGCGCTTGCGGCTATTAAGCCGGACGCGACGACTTGGCGATTCAGCCGGCCTGCCGGCTTAGCAAAAACACCGCCTGCTCGCCGAACAGATTCCAGAACCACCACGGCATTTTCAGCCGCATGCGCCGGCCCCAGGCGTTCAGCGCTACCGCTTTTTCGATCTTGGCGCCGGACACGCGGCAGAGCTGACGAAAATCCTTGATACTGCAAAAATGGATGTTCGGCGTTTCGTACCATGCATATGGCAGATTGTCGGTATGCGGCATGTGACCGCCGAGGGCGAGTTGCAGCCGGATGCGCCAGTGGCCGAAATTCGGAAACGACACGATAGCGTGGCGGCCGATCCGCAACATATGTTCGAGCACCACGCGCGGGCTGCGCGTCGCCTGCAACGTCTGTGACAAGATGACGAAATCGAAAGCATCGTCGGGGTAATCGGCAAGATCGGTGTCGGCGTCGCCCTGTACCACGGCAAGCCCTTTGGCGACGCATTCGTTGACGCCCTCGCGCGAGAGTTCGATGCCGCGACCGTCGACGCCACGGGTCTCCAACAACCGCAGCAATTCGCCGTCGCCGCAACCGACGTCGAGTACACGGGCGCCCTCTTCCACCATGCCGGCGACTTCCAGCAGGTCGACGCGCGAACCGCCGGGGCCGCGGGCGGCTTCCGCCATAGTGAGGTCGTGCTTGAGCCGCGACAGCATCGCTTATCTCCGCGTGGCTTTAAGTCCGCGCGCCCGCGCCGCGCCTTCCAGGAAACCGCTGACGATGGTGAACAATTCCGGCTCGTCAAGCAGGAAAGCATCGTGACCCTTGTCGGTGGTGACCTCAGCGAATGATACGCGCGCGCCGGCGGCGTTGAGCGCATGCACGATAGCGCGCGATTCCGGCGTCGGAAACAACCAGTCGCTGGTAAATGAAATGACGCAGAACCGCGTCGGCGTACCGCGGAATGCTTTCGCGACCACGCCGTCGTAATCGGCGCCGAGATCGAAATAGTCCATCGCGCGCGTCAGGTAGAGATAAGAATTGGCATCGAAGCGCTCGACGAAGCTCGAGCCCTGATGACGCAAATAGGACTCGACCTGGAAATCGGCGTCGAAGGAGAACGTCGGATTGTCGCGATCCTGAAAGCGGCGGCCGAACTTGCGATGCAGCGCAGCGTCAGACAGATAAGTAATGTGCGCGCCCATGCGGGCGACCGCAAGCCCGCGCCGCGGATTCGTGCCCTCGGTAAAATAGCGTCCGCCGCGCCAGTCGGGATCGGCCATCACCGCCTGGCGGCCAACCTCATGGAAAGCGATGTTCTGCGCCGAATGCCGTGTCGCGGTGGCGATCGGCAACGCCGCAAACACGCGCTCCGGATAGCTGGCCGCCCATTGCAGCACCTGCATGCCGCCGAGCGAGCCGCCGGCGACCGCAAATAAGGAATCGATGCCCAGATGATCGAGCAACATGGCCTGCGCGCGCACCATGTCGCGCACGGTCGTAACCGGAAAGTCTAGTCCCCATGGCGTACCGGTCGCCGCATTGGTCGACGCAGGTCCAGACGAGCCCATGCAGCCGCCCATCACGTTCGGACAGATGACGAAATAGCGCTCGGTGTCGATCGGCCGGCCGGGTCCGACCATGGTTTCCCACCACCCGGACTTGCCGGTCACCGGATGACGATTGACGACATGCTGATCGCCAGTCAGCGCGTGACAAACCAGCACGGCATTGGTGTGCTCTTCGTTGAGCGTGCCGTACGTCTGATAAGCAATTTGCAACGGGAAGAAATCGATGCCGGCATCGAGCCGCAGCGGTTTGCTGTCCGGGAATCGCACCACCGGCGAATGCGGCTGGTCCGCTTCGCGCGTTCGGTCGGCAAGATCGAGCGTTGCGCTAATCTCTGCCATAAGTCGTCCTGGTACGGTCCGTTTCCGCTTTTTTGCGCGGGCAAAAACCGGTAAATAGGCCGCTGATCGGCGGTGTCAATGTTTTCTTTGATTTAGGGCTTAACCGCTCCTATCAATCGGGCCGACTGCCGGGAAAATTATGTCAAAACCGCCGCGTCAAAACGAACCTTCGCTCACCGATCTGCGCCGCGACATCGATCGCATCGATGAGAACATGCACGCGCTTCTGATCGAGCGCAGCGAGATTATCGAGCGTCTCATCGCAGTCAAAAAGACCGAAGAATCCGGTTCGGCGTTTCGGCCGGCGCGCGAGGCCGACATGATGCGCCGTCTGGTGCAGCGCCATCACGGTTCGTTGCCGCTCGACACCGTTGAAAGCATCTGGCGCGTCATCATCTCGACCTTCACCTACGTGCAAGCGCCGTTCGTCCTGCACGCCGACCTTTCAGCCGGCGACGCGCTGATGCGCGACACCGCGCGCTTTCACTTTGGTTTCACTGTGCCATTCGTGCCGCATATGGGCGGGGCCGGCGTTGTGCAGGCCGTGACCGCCTCGAAGGGTGATCTCGGCTTGGTGCCGGCGTTCGCCATCGCCGGCGCCGGCGGTGGGCCGTGGTGGACCGCGCTCGAGTTCGACAGTGCGCCGAAAATCATCGCGCGGCTGCCGTTCGTCGAGCGTGCCGATCATCCGGCCGGGCTTCCGGTG
>JASHSY010000177.1 GCA_030040825.1 Xanthobacteraceae bacterium | reverse complement strand
GTCTTCGCGGTGCAACATACACGATCCAGTCCAGCGAGCGGTAGTAAAGAGGCTTCAATTCGACGCGACGCCGCGTTGATGCAGCAAAATCAGCGAAAAATCGCCCTGGGCGTTAAGAAACGCCTCTATTTATCGCTAGAATCAGCCCGTATGGCCGCCAGCATATCATGCAAACGGGCAAGCTCAGGCGGCAGTTCCGAGCGGAACCGCAGGATTTTACCGGTGGCTGGGTGTTCGATCACCAGGATATGGGCATGCAGGGCCTGACCGGCAAGGTCATGCAAGGCGCCTTGGGCTGGTCCAGGCAGCAGGGAAGCCTTGGTCCGGAAGCCCGGACCGTAGACCGGGTCGCCCAGGAGGGGGTGGCCGATGGCGGCCAGATGTACCCGAATTTGGTGGGTTCGCCCGGTTTCCAGCCGGCAAGCCAACAGGCTCGCGACCGCCGGTTCGGCGCGGTCGCGGCTGCCGCGTCCAGCGGCTTTCTGGCCATAACGTTCCAGCACCTGCCAGTGGGTGACCGCCGCGCGGCCGCCTTCGCGCACTGCCATGCGGTCGCGCGCGGTTTTATGCCGGTCGATCGGCCGGTCGATCGTGCCGCGCGGGCGATCCGGTGCACCCCAGACAAATGCCAGATAACCGCGCTCGAACGGCCTGCCATCGCGGCCATGGCCGGCAAACTGCGCCGCCAATTGCCGGTGCGCGCGGTCGTTTTTCGCGGCGACCATCAGCCCGCTGGTGTCTTTGTCGAGCCGATGCACGATCCCGGGACGTTTCTCGCCGCCGATACCCGAAAGGCTCGCACCACAATGCGCGATCAACGCATTGACCAACGTACCGGTCTGATGGCCGGCGGCAGGATGCACCACCAAGCCTCTCGGCTTGTCGACCACGATAATGTCGGTGTCTTCGTAGACGACGTTGAGCGCAATGGCCTCCGCTGCCGGCTTGGCCGCCGCCGGCGGCGGCACCTCAACGACGATGGTGGCGCCGGAATTGACGCGAAGGCTGGGATCACGGATCGTGCGCCCGTCAACGGCGACCGCTCCCGCCTCGATCAGCGCCTTGAGCCGCGTGCGCGAAAGTTCGGCGACGTGGGCGGCAAGCACGCGGTCGAGCCGGCCGCCGTTTTCGTCGGCGGCAAGGCGGATGGTTTTTTGTGTCGACGTCACGTGGTGGTCTTTGGGCAATCCGTTCGGCTTCGGCAATGAGCAAATTAGCTGCCGCTGAGGTGCAAGGCGACCGGCAACAGGCCGAGCCCGAGAGGACCGCCGACCGTATGGTCGCCCGCGTGCGGCTCCTGATGATCATCGCCGCGCTGACCACACTGATTGCGATCGCTGCCGTGGTCGGCGTCATCGGCTACCGGGTATTCCACGCTGGCGGCCCCGCAGCCGCCGCAACCGCTGACGGCGTTATCACGCTGCCAAAAGGCGCGCGCGTGATCGCTAGCTCACTCGCCGATAGTCACCTCGCCGTGACGCTTGATATCGGTGGCGCAACCGAGATCCGCACCTACGATCTCAAGACGCTGAAAGAGACCGGCCGGATCAGGTTTGCCACCGCGCCGTAGGCGTCGTTTCCGGAGGCTGAGCGCGGCGAGGCGGCCCCGATCCATAATCACGGAACGCTCGTAATTCGTCCTGCGAGACAGGACTCATGGATTCCGGGCTCGGCCGCGGCCGCCGAGACTGACGGCTGAGTGCTTGCGCGGCCACGCGGTTCGGGCTTTATTCAGGCGAGGTTAATGCGGGAGCATGATCTTTTCGGAAAACCAGCATCCACTTTTCCGGATCGTGCTCTAAGCTCCCTTCGTCTAGCGGTCTAGGACGCGGCCCTCTCAAGGCTGAAACACGGGTTCGATTCCCGTAGGGAGCGCCATTGGGGTGGGCTATGCGTGGCGTGATTATAGCTGCCGCGTTGTTGGTCGGCGGCTGTAGCGGCACCTGGATCGTTGCGGTAGGCCCGGACACCTACAACTTGACCAAACAGATCGCGCCGGTCGTCGGTGGTGACGCCGAGGCTGCGACGGCGGCGTTGGCCGAGGTTAATGCGTTTTGCGAGCAAAAAGGATTGACCTTTGCTCCCACCAGCATGGGGCCGGTACCCTCGGGGCTTAATCCTCCGTCCACTTACAGCGTCACCTTCCAGTGCCTTTCGGCCAATGGTCTGTCCACCAGCGATCCACGCCGCTACATGGAGCTGGTTCGCGGCAGATCCACAAGAGATGAAGCGGTAGCCAAGCTCGGACCACCGCAAGGCACCCGCGACATCCGCGGCAGCGGCACCGTTTTGCAATGGTTCGACAACAACCCGGCGCATCCGTTCCGCGTCGCGATCCTGTTTGGACCGGACGGTCGCATGATCAAGGTGACCGAGGTGTTGGATCAGTAGCCTGGGGCGGTGTACCCTCTGGCGACGGCGTCCGCCATGTTCTACTCGCCGGCTGAGCGGTTGCGCGACATCGGCATCGACGAGCCGCAAATCGCAGTGCAAAATCGCAGTGCATAAGTCGGAAAGTCTAATACATTGACGAGGCCATTGGGTGACACTTAACCGTTCATGGAAGCACCGTTCATGGAAGCGTGCGACATGCGACCGCAAGCAGAGATATTGGTTTGTGGGAACGCTCTCGGCGCCGCTTATGTTGCTCAATCAACCCCCCAAATAAGGAGCATCCGCTCGTGTGCGACTATAGCCTTCAAGACGTTGCATCTCGGCCTGCCAAAGTCGGCGACAAGCTGATCACCACTCAATTTGCGACTCGATTCAGTAAAGCTTTTACCCGCGGGTTCTCAGCGGTGGATGAACCGAGTGTCGCTGTATGTCTGCGTCCCGGTACGGAACTTGCGTTCGAGGCCGAGGTCTATCGCCACTTTACGTGGTTGCAGACCCTTTTCTTCAACAAGGATCGATGGAACACCGGCCAAAAAGTCGGACGGTTTCGCCAGATCAACTTGGATAAGCCCTTCACCCAGCACGATGCTATCGAATTTCCTGACGGTCAGATTGTGTTGTTGACACGCCTGCGCGCCCAACAGCGCGCGACTGTGCTGCAACTGCCTGCCGGTACGCATACATTTCCGGATCAGGAACAAACAACGGCGCAGCATTCAGCCGATCCGGTTCGCGCCGCATAACGACGACGAAACTCCGCCAATATCAGTCGCCGGCGCCCACCGGAGAGCGAAGCCGTACGTCCGGCCAATTTGAGGAACTGGTACGGCCGCGTCGCGTTCATCTTTTGCGGCGCCGGCAGGGCGTCGAAGCGCGCCTCAAATCGCGTGCAAATAGCCGCCGTCGCAGGCGATGGCCTGGCCGCAGATGTAACCGGCTTGCTCCGACGCAAGGAACGTCGCCAGTGCGGCGAATTCCTCCGGCCGGCCCAGCCGTCCGGCTGGGATTTGCGCGGCGATTTTCTCTTCGTCGATGCCGATGTCGCGCAGGCGCTCGGTCAGCGTGTAGCCTGGCATGATGGCGTTGACGGTGATGCCGTCGCCGGCGACTTCGCGGCTGAGCGCATTGACCAGACCGTGAATACCCGGGCGGAGTGCGTTCGAGATCATCAGCTTCGCCAGCGGCTCGCGCGCTGTCATCGAGGTCACGATCATGATCCGCCCGAAGCGGCGTTCGCGCATGCCGGGAAGGCAGCCCCGGATCAGATCGACCGTACTCATCCACAAATTCTCGAATGCGCGGCGCCAAGCCTCATCGGCGGTCGTCTCGAATGTGCCGGCGGGGGGACCGCCGGTGTTCACCACCAGGATATCGACACCGCCCAGCTTTTCGATCGCCTGTCGCGCAATATTCGCCGCGGCGCCCGGAATCGAAAGATCGCCGACCAGCCCGACCGCGCCAATATCCTTCGCAGCGGCCGCGACCCGTCCGGCGTCTCTCGCGCAGATCGCGACGGCGGCGCCCTCGGTGCGCAACGCACCGGCAACGGCTTTACCGAGACCCTTCGACGCTCCGGTCACCAGCGCGCGTTTGGTTTCCAAGCCGAGGTCCATGGCGCGCTTCCACTAGGCTCTGATTGCCAGCTCGACCGCGCCCAAGCCGGTGAGCGCGTAACGATAGACCGAGGATTTGTCGGGAAATTTGGTCGTCACCAAGCTTCCGGTCATCACCACATCGCCGGCGCGCAGCATCGATCCGGTTTCGGCCAAGTGCGCCGCCAGCCAAGCGAGGGAATGAAACGGATGGCCGAGAACCTCACGCCCGAAACCGCGATCGACGATCGTGCCGTCAAGCGAAACGACCGCTTCGACCGCTGTAAGATCGGGCCACGGCCGTCCAAACGGGCCGAGCACGATGCCGCCGTTCCACGCATTGTCGGCAATGAGCGACAAAGCGTCCAGCGCCCGGTAATCGGCGCCGCGGTCGTCAATGATTTCGATCGCGGGTGCGACTGCATCCACTGCATCGGCGACCTCTGCCAGTCCGGGCGTTCCTCCGTTCGGGCGAAAGTCGCGGCCGATGCGGACCGCAATTTCAAACTCGAGGCCCACATGTCCATAGTTGGATGCCGGTACGGTCACGCCGGACGCATACACGCGGTCCTTGAGAACGATACCGGCGACCGGGCTATCGATCTGGCACATGGCCTGCATGCGTTTGGTGGTCAGCCCGATCTTGTAGCCCGCCGCGCCGCCGCCATGCGCGTCTGAAAGCAACCGGACATATTCGCGCTGCACGGCATAAGCATCGGCAACGTCGGTGATTCCACAAGCCGCAGCGAACGGCCGATATTTCACGCCGCGGCGATGCTCGTCGATCAGGGTTTGGGCAATTTGAATGACATCGGCCGCCATCGCCATCCCCGTCTGCAACCCCCCTGCGGCACAACCCAGAAAGCCTTCGAACGTTGGTGGGCCGCTTGGATTTGCCTTAGTGTACAGGGTCGTTATCCTGTGGATAAGCCTTTGCCGCTGGTCACCCAATCCCGCGCAAGATCGTAAATTGAGTTTGTGAGTCGCGTCGCACACCACCCAGGCGGGAAAGGGCGACAATCGATGTCGGAAGCGGTCAAGACGGAAGCCAACAAACTTTGTGTTGGCAAAGGGGTTACCATCAAGGGAGCGTTGCTTCAGTCCGAGACCGTCATTGTTGACGGGGTGCTCGAAGGCGACATAACGGTCGATAATCTCCTGGTGCGTGAAACCGGGACCATCAGAGGCCGTGTCAGCGTCTCGCACAATGCGGAGATTTTTGGCAAGGTGTTCGACAAGCTCGATGTGCGGGGCCTGTTGATGCTGCGTGCAACCAGCCGCGTCGAAGGAAATGTCAGTTGTGGCATGCTCGGCATCGAGCAGGGGGCCACGATCACCGGCGGAATATCTTCTGCGACCGCCGGGTCGCAATCGCTCGCCCCCTACAACCGGCAAGATGCGCGCGGCGACAAACCCGCGGTCACGCCTGCGCGGCGGGTCGATTTGCCAGCGCTCGACATGCCCGGTCCGATGTCGGCGGCAATTTGACGGCCGACAACACCGGGTTTCGACTTCAAGTCTTCAGTAATTCGCGCAGCTTATAGCGAATGATTTTGCCTGAGCCGGTGCGCGGGATTTCGGCGATCGTTTGTAAGATTTGCGGCACCTTATAAGCCGACAGTTGCGTGCGGCAATGCGCGAGCAAAGCCTCGGTTTCCAAGGATTTGCCCGGTCGCGGCACCACGAACAGCGCCGGCACCTCGCCAAGATGTTCGTGTGCGATCCCGACTACGGCGCAGTCGAGCACTGCCGCAAAGGTATTCACCACTTCCTCGATTTCCGCCGGCGCAATGTTTTGACCGCCGCGGATGATGAGTTCCTTCAGCCGTCCGGTGATGGTGATGAAGCCGTTCTCGTCGCTCTTGGCCAAATCGCCGGTGTGATACCAGCCGGCCCGCAACGCGTTTCGCGTTTCTTCGGGCTTGTTGTAGTAGCCGGGCATCACGTTCGGCCCGCGGACGATCAGTTCGCCTTCGTCGCCCGGTCCGACGTCACGGCCATTGGGATCGACAATGCGCACCGCAAGTCCGGGGAGTGCGATGCCGCACGATCCGAACACGCGGCCGCCAGTCGGCCAGTTCATCGTCACCATGGTCGAGGTTTCGGTAATCCCGTAACCGTCGAGCAGCGGAATGCTGAGACGGTCCTCGAATTGGCGGTTCAGCGTCGCCGGCATTATGGCGCCGGCTGAGACGCACAGCCGTAGATTGGGAAATTTCAAATCCTTCTCGCCGTGGGTCGCCTGCAACAGATAGTGAAACATGGTCGGCACGCCGGGAAAGAATGTGAATTCCCCTGTTTTGAGCAGCCGGACTGCTTCGCCGGTGGAGAATTTCTCCATGATGTGACAGGTCGCGCCGGTGGCGAGCGTGCTCAGTACTGGCAGATTCAACGCGTAGGAATGAAACAACGGCAGCGGCGACAGCATAGTGTCCCGTTCGGAAAGGCCGGTGATCGGCGCCCAGCAGGCGGCCGTCACCCACAGCATACCGTGTACGGTGAGACGCACGCCCTTGGCGCGGCCGGTCGTGCCTGAGGTGTACAGAATGAATGCATCGTCGTGCAGCGAAGCCGGATCGCGCGGCGCCGATCGCGCCGGCGCAGTGACGAGGTCCTGGTAGCGCAACGTCGCCGCGTTGCACGTGCCGCGATCGGTGGCAATCAGCGTCACACGGCTGACTGCCGACGCTGTGAGCTTGGCGACAAGCTCGGCGCGTTCGGCGGTCGTAATGACCGCCTTGCAGTCGGCATCGGCCAGCCGGTAGCCGATCTCCGTCTCGGTCGACTCATAACTGATCGGCACGCCGATCGCGCCGGCGCGCGCGACGGCGATCAGGCTCTCAACCCAAGCGACCGAGTTCGGCAGGAAGATCGCGACCGTATCCCCGGATGCGACGCCGTGGTCGGCGAGATGGCTGGCGAGGTTGCCGGTGCGCTCAAGCAGCGCGGCATAAGTCACCGCCGTTTGCGCGTCGCGATAGGCGCATTTTTGGCCACGCGCCGCGGCGTGTCGGCGCAGCAACTCGGCAATCGGTGCGATCAGGTCGGTACGCAGCACAGCGATTATCCTTCGGCCGCGATCTTTTTCGACTTTCCTTCGCCCGCCGAAGCGGGCTTCGCGAAGGCGGGAAACCGGCATCCACTATTCGGGATCATCCCCTACACCATACTGTAGCCGCCGCTGATGCTGAGCACCTGACCGGTGATCCAGCCGGAATGCGGCGACGCCAGCAGTGTGACCATGGGCGCCACGTCGCCGGGCAGGCCTAGCCGGCGCACCGGGTAGAGCTTGACCAATTTGTCACGGTTGGCGTCAACCCATTCCTTGTCGTGCGGCGTCTCGACCAGGCCGAGCGATACGGCGTTCGCGGTGGTGCCGGAACGGCCGAGCTCGCGCGCCAGCGATTTCATCAGCGCGACCACGCCGGCGCGGGCAGCGGCAACGATCGCCAACCCGGATTCGCCGACCCGCGAAGAATCGCCAATCACGCTGACGATGCGGCCGTCTTTGCCGGCATCAAGATGCGGTACGGCGGCGTGGCAGCAGTGGATGGCGCCGTAAAGGCAGGCATCGATCTGCCGGCGCCAGTCTTCCGGCCTGGTTTCAACGAAGCGCTGGCGCATCGCCAAGCCTGCATTATTGATCAGGATGTTGAGACCGCCAAAATCCGCGACGATCTTCTCGACCATCGCCTTGACCGCGGCAAAATCGGCGACGTCAGCTTGGTAAGCCCTAGCCTTGCCGCCCGACGCCGCAATGTCGCCGACCAGCGCTTCGGCCTCCGCGGCGGACGATCGGTAATTGACGGCGACGTTCGCCCCTTCCGCGGCGAGGCTGCGCGCAATCTCGCGGCCGACGCCGCTGGTCGCGCCCGTCACCACGACGACTTTTCCTTTCAGCCCCAGATCCATGTTCGGTCTTTCAGCGTTGGGCCCGGCGTCGTGCCGTCTCGATCAGGCGGAACAGACGCTCCGGCGTTGCAGGAAGCTCATTGATCTCGATGCCGAGTGGCGCGAGCGCATCGCTCAGTGCATTGGCCAGCGCCGCAGGCGCGCCGATGGTGCCGCCTTCGCCCATGCCGCGAAAGCCGCCAAGCGTCGTTGGCGAGGCGCTTTCCAGATGCACGACCTGCATCGATGGAATTTCGCAAGCCGAAGGCACCAGATAATCGGCGAGGGTCGCGGTCGTGATCTGGCCGTCATCGTCGTAGACGACTTCTTCGTATAACGCTGCGCCGATGCCCTGGGCGACGCCGCCGTGCACCTGGCCGTCGACGATCATCGGATTGACCAGTCGGCCGCAATCTTCGGCGACGGCGAAACGATCCACCCGCACCTGATAAGTTTCCGGATCGATTTCCACCGCCGCGATATGGGTCGCCGATGTTGTCGTGCCGAAAATCGGGTCGTAGGTTTTGGTGGCGGCAAGCTCGTCGCGTGCTTCGGGCGGTAGCTTTGTCGTGCCCGAATACACCGCACCGGCGATCTCGCTGAACGTAATCGA
>JASHSY010000176.1 GCA_030040825.1 Xanthobacteraceae bacterium | reverse complement strand
CAACGAGGACGCCGACCGCTGCGAGCCCTATCAGGACCAGGTCGTCGCGGCGCGTAATGGGATGGTCTGGCGCAACGCCGGTGACGAGGCGCTCTACCTCACCGCCAACGCGCCAGGTGAGCATATCCGCTTCCGCTACCTGCACATGAATCCGCACATGCTCGACTTGGCCGGCTTGGTCAGCGGCCGCACGGTCAAGCAAGGCGATCTGCTGGGGCCGGTCGGCGATTATGGCGCGCGCGAAGGCGGCACGTCCTACCATTTGCACTTCAACATGCAGGTCCCAACGCCGCAGGGCTGGCTGTTCGTCAATCCTTACATGACGTTAGTCGCTTCTTATGAGCGGCTGATCGGCGGCCGCGGACGCGCGGTCGGCCCGGCGCCGGAAGCCGCCGCCCCCACTCCCGAAACCTCGGCTGCATCCAATCCGGCACTGGCTGGTGCTATGGTGGCGACAAAGCCCGCAGCGAAAAACGAGACCGGCAGTGACAATAAAGCCAGCAAGCGCGCCGCCGGTGCCGAACGTTGCGCGACGCGATTCATTAAAGGCCATCGTCGGCGCGTGTGCTGGACTGCTGGTGTGGAGACCGGCAAGCGCATCGGCCAGCCGCACATCGTTCGCGCAATGGATCGAGGCGTTCCAGCCAAGAGCGATCGCCCACGGCATCGCACCGGAGACCTACACGCGCGTAATGAGCGCAGTTGAGCCAGATACGACCGGCCTCGACGCGATCCGTAATCAGCCCGAATTCACCGTCCAGCTCTGGCAATATCTCAACCGCGCCACCTCCGACTGGAAGGTCGCTGCCGGCAAAGAAAAGGCGAAGCAATATGCGCCGCTATTTGCCAGGATCGAAAAAGATTTTGGCGTCGCGCCATCTTTCATGCTCGGGGTGTGGGGCATCGAGTCGGCCTTCGGCGACCCGGTGGTCGAGAAAAACCACATGCGTCCGGTGATCCCGTCGCTGGCGACGCTTGCTTGGGCGGAGCCGCGCCGCCGCGCCTACTGGGAAAAGGAGCTGATCAACGCACTGTTGATCGTGCAAAACGGCTGGAGCACGCCACCGCAGATGATCGGCTCGTGGGCCGGCGCCATGGGACATACGCAGTGGATGCCGGAAGTCTGGCTGCATGTCGGCATCGACTACAACAACGACGGCAAAATCTCGCCCTATGGTCCGCCAGATGACGCGCTCGCCTCGACCGCGCGTTATTTTGTTGAGCGCGGCGGTTATCGGCGCGGCGAACATTGGGGCTACGAAGTGCGCGCCGCGGAAAAGGCGCACGGTTCGCGCAGCTACGCCGAGTGGCAAAAGCGCGGCATTACCCGCGCCGACGGCGAGGCCTTTCCACAGCCCGAGGCTACCGCACGATTATGGGTGCCGGTGCCGGGCGGTCCTGCCTTCCTGATTGGTCCGAATTTTTTCGCCGCCAAGAGCTACAACCCCTCGACGACTTATGCGTTGGCGCTTTGCTATCTCGGCGACCTCTGCGTCGGCGGCGCCCCTTTCGCGCAAAAATTTCCCGGCAGCGAACCTAACCCGACGTTGGCGGAGATTGAAGAAATCCAACACCGGCTGACCGCGCTTGGCTTCGATACCGGCGGCGCTGACGGCCGGGTCGGACTTCGCACGACGCTGGCGGTGCGCGACTATCAGCGCCGGGCCGGCATCGAGCCGGCCGATGGTTACGCCGGCGTCAGGCTTTTGGCCCGTTTGCGTCAGGGTTCGTGATCCGGTTCGATCCGCCAGCAACCCGGGAGCTGCAACGAAACGCCTACCGATGCCACGTCCAAATCCTTAAGCCCTCATGGACACGGATGACGCGCGCCATCGTAGCCAAGGTAAGTGCGAGCCTGCGGATCGTAAGACTTAAATCTTCGCGCACAATAGGCGATCATGTCCGCCGGCTGTTCCATTTGCGCGACGATGCGCTGCCATACGCTCCCCCGATCGAACTGAATCGTCATGCCGTCCGGGGTATAGACCGCGCCCTCATTCCAAGTGTCCACCCAGATATGGCCTGGCCAGTCAACCCACGCTCTGGACGGCTCGCCATTCTCATTTACCAGATTCAAATTCCATCCAAACTGGGCAACAGATGCCGGATTCGACCCTATGCAATTCTGTACGCATTGATACGAACCGGAAAGATTTGCCACCTGCGCTGAAGCTTCTGTTGCTGTCGAAATGCCCAGCGCCGCCATTGCTATCAATAATATTTTCACAACACATGCTCCTCATGCAACAACGATAAATACGTGCGTGATAGAGAGATTTGAATGCCCTTGGCATTATCGTTTTGATCTAAATCAAAAGCGACTATCGATAAAAATTCATTTGAAAAACGCAAGTTTCAGGAGAGCCTGAAAAGATATCGGCTAATTCCGAAGCGCTCGAACGACCCGTACAGTCCGCCTGCTGTGCGATGATAAATGCGACTAGTGAAAGCTAAACCTTATACGTCTCCAGCGTGCCCGGGTGGAACAGCTCCTCCACCTTCAGCAGCCGCGGCGACAGGCTTTGCGCGTGGTGATGCCGCAGGAACGTCTCCAGCGTTTTCCGGTTCGCCTCGACGCCGTAGGGCCAGAAATCATCGCCCATCAGCGCACGCGCTTCCATCAGCCGCTCCTCGACGAAGGGCAACGTCACCTTGGTCGATGAGGTGTCGCTCAATTTCTCCAAAGCAATCGCCTTCGAGCGCTCGAACGCCTTGAACACCGCCGCCGGCAGCCAAGGCTGTGCTTCCGCCAGCTCGCGCCGCACGCCGATCAGATGCATGATCGGGAAAATTCCGGTGCGCTGGTAATAATCCTTCGCCGCCGCGACCGGATCGGCAAACAGCCAGCCCACATTCGGATCGCCGCGCTCGAAGGCCGGCGGCACGCGCGGTGCGATAATGCCGTCAATCTCGCCGGCATCGAGCATGGCCGACAAAGTGCGCCCGCGCGGGGCGTTGTCGAGTTTCACGTCCTTCGGTAGTTTGATGCTGATCTTCTCCAACCGGCCCGCCTCCACCAGCCCGCCGCGAATCCAATGGATGTCCGACGGCTTCACACCGTGGTCGTCTTCCAGGATGGCCCGCGCCCACACGTTGGCCGTGAGCTGGTACTCCGGCACGCCGACTTTCTTGCCCTTGAGGTCGGCGGGTTTTTTGATCCGGTCGGTGCGCACGTAGATCGCGGTATGACGGAAGGTGCGGGAGACAAAGGCCGGTACGCCGACATAGGGACAGTCGCCTTGCGCGGTCTTGACCGTGAAGCTCGATAGCGACAATTCGCAGATGTCGAATTCGGTGCGACGGAAGGCACGGAAAAAAATTTCCTCCGGCGGTAGCGCCATGAATACTGGATCGACGCCGTCGATCTGCACCAGCCCGTCCGACAATGGCCGGGTGCGGTCATAGTCGCGTACGGCGATCGACAATCGAAGCTTGGCCATTGCCTCCCCTCTTTCGAAGTCGTTGGGTTATGCCAAGAGATGCAGGCTTTTGCCAGCGAGAGCGAATACCGCCCCTTTATCTCAAACGCACGATTTTGCTAATAGGATACGGGCATGCTGCGAATTGAGAGCGAACAGGAAGCGGACGGTCGCTGCATCGCCGAAGTCCCGGCGCTGCCGGGCGTGCTGGCATATGGCGCGACTAAAGCTGACGCGAAGGCGCAGGCACTGGCGCTACGGGTGATTGCGGATCGGCTGGAAAACGGCGAGCCATTATTTCCGTCACCCTGAGGTGCGAGCGACAGCGAGCCTCGAAGGGCGACGGCCACTGCACCTGTGTTGCATTCTTCGAGGGCGGCCTGCGGCCGCCACCTCAGGATGACGGTCAACGGCCGAACGGCTCCGCCGGCGCGATATCGATGAGGCGGAATTGCACGCGCTCCTCGCCGTTCCAGCGATCGAGCGCGAACGAACCGGCGGCGTGCACTTGCCGGCCGCGGTTTTGCAGGATGGCAGCGCCGAGCTTCTGCCCACCGGCCCGGAAGGCGATGGCGTTGACGAAAGCGCCGTCGGCGGATTTGAGACGAACGCGCATATGCGCCTGGCCTACTTCCTCGGCGTAAACGATGGTGTGCGCGGGCAGCGCGATCACCGGCTCGGGGTTGCCGGAGCCAAACGGGCCGGCGCGCTCGATCAGAGCCACCAGATCGGCGTTGGCGGCGGCGGCGCTGACCGCGCCATCGATCATCAAGCCGTTGGCGCGGCGCGCAACCGCAACATCCGGCGCAAGCGCCGCTTCGAGGTAAGCGCGAAATTGCGCGAGCGCCGATTTGCGCAAAGTCACGCCTGCGGCCATCGCGTGACCGCCGCCCTTTTCGATCAGCCCCTCCGCCACCGCGCGCCGCACCGCGCGGCCGAGATCGACGCCGGCAATCGAGCGGCCCGACCCGGTGCCGATGCCGCCCGGCTCGAGCGCAATGGCAAAGGCCGGCCGGCCGAATTTTTCCTTCAGCCGCGCCGCCACCAGGCCGACGATGCCGGGATGCCAGCCTTCGGCCGCAGTGACGATCACCGCGCCTTTTTCCTCGATACCGAGCGCGGCCATGGCTTCGGCCTCAGCTTGCGCTACCGTATCGAGCTCGATCGCCTGACGTTCGCGGTTAAGCCGGTCGAGCTCGGCCGCGATCTTGGCTGCGGCATCGGGGTCTTCCTCGATCAGAAGCCGCACGCCAAGATCGGCACGGCCTATGCGTCCACCGGCATTGATGCGCGGGCCGAGCAAAAATCCGAGATGCCAGGCTTCCGGCGGACCAGACAGACGCGCCACATCCATCAGACTGGTATGGCCGGCGCGTTCGCGGCGGCGCAGTGCGATCAGGCCCTTGGCGACAAAAGCGCGGTTTAATCCGATCAACGGCACGACGTCGGCGACAGTGCCAAGCGCTACATCGTCGAGGTAGGCAAGCAGATCGGGTTCCGGCCGCTCCGCAGTCCAAAAACCGCGGCGGCGCAGCTCCCGGTTGACCGCGACGACGGTCATGAACACAAGCCCGACCGCGGCCAGATAACCGAGCCCGGAAAGATCATCGCGTCGGTTCGGATTGACGATCGCCACGGCCGGCGGCAGCGTCTCGTCGGCCTGGTGGTGGTCGATGACCACGACGTCGACGCCGAGAGTGGCGGCCTGCGTCAGTGGTTCGACGCTGGTCGTGCCGCAATCGACGGTGACGATGAGGGTTGCGCCGCGCGCGGCGAGCGAGCGGATCGCCTCGACATTGGGACCATAGCCTTCGAACAGCCGGTCGGGAATATAAATGAGCGGCTCGATGCCGGCGTGGCGCAGAAAGCGCGCCAGCAAAGCCGCGGACGTCGCGCCGTCGACGTCGTAGTCGCCGAAGATGGCGACGGTTTCGCCGCGGGTAATCGCGTCGGCAATGCGCCCCGCCGCCTCCGGTATGGCGGTCAGCACATTCGGGTCGGGCATCGACCGCTTGACGGCTGGATCGAGAAACGCCTCGACCGCATCCACGTCCACGTTGCGCCCGGCAATGATGCGGGCGAGTAGTTCCGGCAGATCGTGGCGTTGCGCAATGGCGAGCGCCCGCACCGAGCCGCGTTCGTCCAGCCGATCGCGCCATACGCGACCGGTCGCCGATTGCTCGACGCCGAGGAAAAGCCCGTTACTCACAGTGAACTCGCGTGATTCGAAGCCCATCGAGCAAGCCTAGCCGATTCGGCTAATGCCCAGCCCTAGAACTTCTCCAGCCGGCGGTGTTCGGCCCTGATCCAGCGCACCGTGCCGGTGACCGAGCGCATCACCACCGTCTCCGTCTCGACGATGCCGTTGCCGAACTTGACACCTGACAGCATGCGGCCGTCGGTGACGCCGGTCGCCGCAAACAGGCAATCGCCCCGCACCATGTCCTCGATCTGGAACTTCTTGCGTGGATCCTCGATGCCCATCTTGCCGGCGCGCACGCGGCGTTCCTCGGTGTCGAGCACAAGACGGCATTGCATCTGGCCGCCGATGCAGCGCAGCGCCGCCGCCGCCAGCACGCCCTCGGGCGCTCCGCCGATGCCGAGATAAATGTCGATGCCGGTCTTGTCCGCCTCGGCGGTATGAATGACACCGGCCACGTCGCCGTCGGAGATCAAGCTCACCGAGGCGCCGGCCTTGCGCACGGCGGCGATCAGATCGGAATGGCGCGGGCGATCGAGTATCATCGCCGTAATGTCCTGCGGCTTCACACCCTTGGCTTTCGCCAGATTGAGGATGTTTTCGCCGGCCGGCGCATCCAGGTCGACGACGTTCCTCGGATAGCCGGGACCGATGGCAATCTTGTCCATGTAGACATCGGGCGCGTGCAGCAGCGTGCCGTGCTCGGCGATGGCGATGGTAGCGATGGCGCCCGGCATGTTTTTCGCGCACAAGGTCGTGCCTTCCAGCGGATCGACGGCGATATCGACCTTGAAGCCGCCTTTGGAGCCGACCTTCTCGCCGATGAACAGCATCGGCGCTTCGTCAAGCTCGCCCTCGCCGATCACCACAGTGCCGTCGATCGGCAGGTTGTTGAGTTCGCGCCGCATGGCGTCGACGGCGGCTTGATCGGCGGCCTTTTCTTCGCCGCGGCCGCGCAGCCGCGCCGAATTGACGGCCGCGCGTTCGGTCACCCGCACGATTTCGAGCGAGAGAATGCGCTCCAGCATCAGGCTGTGCGGGATGGTAATCGACGCCATTGTGCTTCCCGGCTTCTAGAGGACCCCTAGCAAATATGCGGCGTAATGGAGCTTTGGATTCGACATTCGCTTTCACGAGTTTGCCGCTAGATGGGTGGCGAATATCAAATCCGCCCGACTAGTTCTTCTCGATCCGGATGACTTGCGGACGGCCGGAGATTACACGGTCGCGACGTACGGCGGCGAGCGCTTTGCGCACGGCGTCCTCGCTGGTCGCATAGGTAATGAGAATAACGGGGACAGGATCGCCGGAACGTCCCGGTTGGCCATTGCTTCCGGGCTGGAATTCGTGGCGCTGCACAATGGATTCCAGAGATATCTGCCGTTGCGCCAGGCGCCGCGCGATGGTGGCGGCACTGCCAGGCCGATCGCGGGCCAACAGCCGAATATAGTAGCCGCCCTCGTGACGCTGCATCGGCGCCTTGCGGACCGCGGTCATGCGCGCGACCGGACGTCCGAACGGCGGCGTGCGCACGCCGCGTGCGATGTCGGCGAGATCGGCGACCACCGCCGACGCAGTCGCGGTGCCGCCGGCGCCGGGACCGACCAGCGTGATCGGCGACAATCCTTCGGCATCGATGGTGACCGCATTGGTCACGCCCATCACCTGGGCGATGGCGGAGTCCTTACGCACCATGGTCGGATGCACGCGCTGCTCGATGCCGGCTTCGGTCCGCACCGCAACGCCGAGAAGCTTGATCCGGTAGCCGAGTTGGGCCGCCGCATCGAGATCGGCAAGCGTGATCGAAGAAATTCCCTCGACGTAGATCGCTGCCGGATCGACTTTGGTGCCAAAAGCCAGACTGGCCAGGATAGAAAGCTTCTGCGCGGTGTCGTGACCCTCGATATCAAAAGTCGGATCGGCCTCGGCGTAGCCAAGCCGCTGCGCCTCGCGCAGGCATTCGCCAAATGAAATGCGATCCTGCTCCATGCGCGACAGGATATAATTGCAGGTGCCGTTGAGAATGCCGTAGATGCGCGTGAACGAATTGCCGTTGAGGCCTTCGCGCAACGTCTTCACGATCGGGATGCCGCCGGCGACTGAGGCCTCGAAATTGAGCGCCACACCGTGACGTTCGGCAATTGTCGCAAGCTTGTCGCCATGTGCGGCCAAAAGCGCCTTGTTCGCCGTCACCACCGGCTTGCCGGCGGCGAGTGCGGTTTCCACCGCGCGTTTGGCCGGATTGCCTGCGCCGCCGATGACTTCGACCAGAACGTCGATGCCGGGATCGGCGGCAAGTGCCGCCGGATCGGCGACCCAGCGCAGCTTCTTCAAATCGACGCCGCGCTTTTTGCCGCGCGAGCGCGCGCTCACCGCTACGATCTCGATCGGACGGCCACAGCGCGAAGTGAGCTTGTCGCGCTCGCTCTGCAATAAGTGAACGACAGCCGTACCCACGGTGCCGAGGCCGGCGAGACCGACTTTCAACGGCTTGGCCATCAACGTCGCAAATCCGGAATGAGAACAGCGCCGCTCGACTAACGCCGGGTCGCAAGCGGTACGACGTTGTGCAGCATTTCCGGCCCGGTTTCAAGAAAGCGCCGGATGTTACGAGCGGCCTGACGGATGCGCTGCTCGTTTTCGACCAGCGCGATGCGCACGTAGCCTTCGCCGTGCTCGCCAAAGCCGGCTCCGGGCGATACCGCAACGCTTGCCTTCTCGACCAGCAAGGTGGCGAATTCGACGCTGCCAAGCGGCAGCAGCGGTTCGGGGATCGGCGCCCAGGCGAACATCGAAGCGCGCGGCGGCGGCACTGTCCAGCCGGCGCGGCCGAACGATTCAACCAGCGCGTCGCGCCGGCGCTTGTACGTGGCGCGCATTTCGTGGATGCAATCGTCCGGGCCGTTCAGCGCCGCGGTCGCCGCCACCTGGATCGGCGTGAACGCCCCATAATCGAGATACGACTTCACCCGCGCCAGCGCCGCGATGATGCGCTCGTTGCCAACCGCGAAGCCAATGCGCCAGCCTGGCATGGAGTAGGTCTTCGACATCGAGGTGAATTCGACC
>JASHSY010000175.1 GCA_030040825.1 Xanthobacteraceae bacterium | reverse complement strand
TACCTGGCATGGGTGCTCTCGACGGTGTTCGTGCTCATCGTCTATCCGCATCACCTGCTCATGGACTTCGCCATGCCGACTTGGGCGCTGGGCTTAGGCCAGGTGGTTTCATGGCTAAGCGGATTGCCGGTACTGCTGGTGACGGCGTTCGGCGCGCTGACCAACGTGTATCGCTCCGGCATTAAATGGAACACGGCGGCCGGCCTCGTCTTTGTCGGCACCGCCGGTTGGGCGATCGGCGTCATTCCGGCGATTGCGGACGGCACCATTGAGGTCAACAGTTATATGCACAACACGCAGTGGGTGCCCGGACATTTCCACACCTACCTCCTGCTTGGCATGATCGCGATGTTCCTCGGCTTTCTGACCTACATCACGCCGAAAGGAAAAACCCCCGCGGCGCCGATCGGCTTCTGGCTCTACGTGGTCGGCGGCTCGATCTTTGTGCTGGCGTTCCTCACCGCCGGCGCAGCAAGCGTGCCGCGCCGTTACGCCGTGCATCTGGCGAGCTGGCTGCCGTTTGACCGCATTGGCTCGATCGGTGCCGCGTTGGCGGTCGTCGGCGTGCTGATTCTGGTGCTGCGCTTCCTCTTTGCGCTGCCGTCAGCCGGAAAGGAGGAAGTGCAGGCATGATGACCCGCGGTTTCCTTCCACTGCTGGCGCTCATCCTCGCAGGCGGGGCCGCCGTGCTTGCGTGGGAAACCGACAACTTTCGCGCCTTTACCAGCACCGGCGCGCAACAGCTCGAAATTGAGCGCACGCCGCGCACCCTTCCGGACGTGCAGCTCGTCGATCAAGACGGTAGGGCCTTTGCACTAAGTGGATACAAAGGCAGGACCGTCTTGATCGATTTTATCTTTACGCGTTGCCCGACCGTTTGCGGGATTCTCGGCGATGATTTCGCGCGCATGACGGACCTCGTCGGCGGTCAGCTCCCAAGCACGGCGCTCGACCTTCTCAGCATCAGCTTCGATCCGCAAAACGACGACCGTGAAGCGCTCAAACGTTACGGCGAGCGCTTTGGGGCGGCGGCGCCGCATTGGCGGATTGCCAGGACAACCGACCGGAATGACCTTGCTGCATTGCTCAAAGCCTTCGGCGTCGTGATCATTCCCGACGGCATGGGCGGCTTCATTCACACCAGCGCGGTCTATGTTGTGGACTCGCACGGCCGCCTTGCTCAAATGCTCGATCCCGAGACGCCGCCGCAGCTCTTTGCAGCGGCGCTGCGCATGAGAGCGCCATGAAAAATCTCATGAGCAGCCGCCGGTTCGTCGCCGTTGTCGCCCTGACGTGGCTGATGTTGTGGATGTCGCGCACTGCTCTCGAAGCCAACATGGCGGTGCATATGATCGTCCAGGTGCCGCTCCTCATCGCGTCCGGCCTGGTGCTGGCGGCGGTCGTTCGTCCGCACGAGCCACGCTGGTTCGCCGACGCCGACTGGCTCGGCATTCCCGGCATTGTGCTGGTCGTATTCGGTACTTCGTTCTGGATGCTGCCACGCGCGCTGGACAGTGCGGTCGGCGATCCGTGGATGGACGCCGCCAAATTTCTCAGTTTGCCGCTGCTTGTTGGATTGCCGCTCGGCTTGAGCTGGAGGCGCATGCCGCCGCTTGGGCGCGCGTTCATTTGGGCTAATTTCATTCCCAAACTCGGCGCGATCGGCGGGCTCTATCTCGGAGCTCCGGTGCGGTTATGTGCCTATTATCGGCTCGATCAGCAAGCGACGGCCGGCTGGATGCTGATCATCATCGCGATCGCGCTCGGACTCTCGTGGTTCATTGTAGTTTTCATCGGATGGCCACGGCACGAGCGGCAGCGCGTTTCGCCGGTCGGCGTCTCATGATGTTTCCGCCAACTTTGCCCGCGGCTGGGCCGCGTCCCACAGGCGCCATGATTCCGCCTATAAGGTGTATTAACCATGCATCTTATAGGCGTAGCACGCATTGCTGCTTTGCGGCGGTGCGACTTGTACGGCTGGGATTGAGTCCGCATAAACCATTTGTTGATTCGCGGCGCCGGTATGCATCGCGGCGCCACCGGAGAGCCACATGCGCCTGACATTGCATACCGACTATTCTCTGCGCGTCCTGATCCAAGTGGGGCTCAGAGAAGGTGAGTTGACCACCATCAGCGATATCGCCGAGAGCTTCGACATTTCGAAGCACCACCTGATGAAGGTCGTCAACGATCTCAGCCAGAAGGGCTATCTGGATACGGTGCGCGGACGCAATGGCGGTATCCGTCTCACACGCAAGCCACGCGACATCAACATTGGTGATGTGGTCCGCGATACCGAAGACCGCCTCGACGTCATCGAGTGCCTGGGACAGGCCGGCTACTGCCGCATCGAGCGCGCATGCGTGTTGCGTAGCGTGTTGCGCGACGCAACCGACGCTTTCCTCGGGGTGTTGGAGGAGCATACGCTCGCCGATCTGATCAGGCCGCAGAAGGCGCTTTCACTTTTGCTGTTTGATGAGCACGCGCCCGCGCGGGCGATGTAACACAGACCACGGCAGCAAAATCCCACAGTACGACTGCTTTGTTGCGCTTGAAATCCGCGGCCGCAATTAAAGCGCCAGTGGATTTTAGCCGCGTCACGCTTGTGTTTCCGCCGGCCGCCAATCCATCACCGGCAGCGGCTACTTAAAACCCCCGCGCCTAAGGCGAGCCTGCTCTTGCATTAAAGATGTATTTTATATACATCTTTATGCGCGCCGGCCGATGAGGCCGCGTTTTGGATTGGCACAAGAGCTTAGGATGAGCGCGGAACGGCCGGACCGTGCCATGTCGCGCGACCTGATCATCGCCGAGATTGTCGAGCGAACCGGCATCGATGCCGCAATGATCGAGCGCCTTGTGCGCTCGTTCTATGCCAGCGCGCGCCGCGATCCGTTAATCGGGCCGATTTTCGAAAGCCACGTCCACAATTGGGATGCGCATCTCGCGCGCATG
>JASHSY010000174.1 GCA_030040825.1 Xanthobacteraceae bacterium | reverse complement strand
TGGTGCGGACGGCGGGACTCGAACCCGCACAGGGTTTCCCCCAAGGGATTTTAAGTCCCTTGCGTCTACCATTTCGCCACGTCCGCGCAACGGAATCGTCGCCTTAAGTCCGCCGCGGCCGTCCTTGTAGCATTGGCGGCGCCGGCGCCAAAAGCGAAGGCGCCTCACCCGGCCTATTGCTGCTGCGGCGGCGGCTTGCTCTTCGCCGGCGCGGCGGGCCGGATCGTTCCCCATGGATCGGCGGAGGTCTTCTTGTCGGGTATTTTCTGAATGGCCGCCCGGTAGGCGTCATCAGCGGCCTTTTTCCGTTCGATTTCTTCCGGGGTCAGCGGCCGTTTGGGATTAAGCGGCACGCCGAATGAGTCCTGCGCGAGAGCGCTGCCCGTGAGCAGAAAGAGGCCAACACAGGCCGGAATAACGACACGTAGCATGGCGATCGCTGTGTTTAATTCGCACCCTCGGGCAAAGCGAATGAGAATATCCTAGTCTGTATCCACGTGTCCCCACAAAGTATCCCAATCGACTCCCGAAATATCGGTGACACGACCATCTTTTTCGAAAAATTTATTGGGCACCTGGAACATCGCCAGCATGACGCCCCCTTGCGGCGTCCATGCGACGTGGCGGCTTCCCGCTTCGCGCCATACGAACTCGCCTGCCGCAACCGATAAGCCCTGCGCCGGCCCCTCCTTGTCGGCAAGACTGCCTTCAAGGATATAAGTCTGTTCGATTTTCACGTGCTCGTGGTCGGGCAACACCGCGCCAGGCGCGAGCTTCATCAGCGCGGTCACCAGCCCGGTTTGCTTGTCGATCAACAGCGGTTTGACCTCACAACCTGGGAACCTGGTCTTTTTCCACTCGATATCGGCGGGCCGCACGACATGCGAGTGCGTGTCGGCGGTGTCGTGTTTCGCATTTGGCGTTATTGCATCCATAGCGTCTTCTCGGTGTGTTTCATTATAAACCGGCTTCGTTGATCGGCGGCTGAAACGCGAGCCCGGTGTCCCAGGGAAAATAGATCCAGGTGTCCTGCGATACTTCGGTGATATAGGTATCGACCAGCGGACGCCCCATCGGTTTGGCATAGACGGTGGCGAGGTGAGCCCGCGGCACGATTTGGCGCACCACCGTCGCGGTCTTGCCGGTATCGACCAAGTCGTCGACCAGAAGGACCCGCGCCCCCTCCCCGCCGCCGCGCGCGATGATCGATTGCGCAACGGTTTTAAGCACGCTCAATTCGCCCTGGCTGGTTCCAGTGTAGCTCGACACACATACCGTCTCGATCAGCTTGATGCCGAGTTCGCGCGCCACGATCGCCGCCGGCACCAGCCCGCCGCGGGTAATACAGACGATCGCCTCGAATGGACCGGCCCCGCTTAATCGCCAGGCCAATGCTCTGGAATCGCGGTGAAACTGGTCCCACGAAACCGGAAATATCTTCGCGGGATCGCGCTGAACGGTTTCCAGGGGCTGCGCTGCTTGGGCTTGGGCCATCGCGTTGGTCCTCGGGCGAGATTGAACGAGCCCATCAGCCGATATCAGAGGAGGAGCATTTCTGGCAATCAGGGAATCTCGAATACTGTGGTCTCATCGGCGATGCCACGCAACGCCGCGCGCCGCATGGTCGGATGCAGCCCCGAGCTTTCCAGGATTTTTGCCGCGTTTGCGTCCTCAACCACGGATTTGGTCGCGAAGATGGCACGGGAGGAGGCCAGGCCTTGCACACGCGCGGCCATGTTGACGGTCTGACCGAAATAATCCTGGCTGTTGTTCAGCGTAACCGCGAGGCAGGGTCCTTCGTGGATGCCGATCTTCAACAGCAAATCCTCGTTTTTGCGCTCGGCATTGACGCGCGTCATCTCGTCCCGCATCCGCAAAGCCGCGGCCAGCGCCCGGTCGGGCGTCGTGAACGTGGCCATCACGGCATCGCCGATTGTCTTGACGACCGCGCCCGCCTCGGTCGCCACCACGTCATACAAAATGTGGAAATGCTGGCGTACTAAATCGTAAGCGACCAGATCGCCGACCCGTTCGTAGAGCGCAGTTGACCCTTTAAGATCGGTAAAGAGAAAAGTAAGACTGGTGATCTTGAGGCGCTGATCGACGTCCAGCGTGTCGGTGCGATAAATATCGCGGAACGTCTGATTGCTGAGAAGGCGCTTCGCGGTCAAAAACGGCCGGCGCTTACCCAGCAAATGGTGTAGTGGATCGGCGGCGATCCAAAGCGCCGGCAGCACGCGGCGATCGGTGCGGTTCTCGAGTGAAAGCCGCAACGGCCCCGGCCGCATTTCGATCGTTCCCACCGGCGCCTTCACGTTGTTGAATACCATCGTCAGCGCCTGCCGCTCGCGCGTCGGCTCGCCCTTAACGTCGATAAACTGCGTTCCGTGCGTCACCGGATCAAATACGATAACAAAATCCTGAGGTAGTTGGACGGACAACACCGCCTTCTCGCCTGGCGGCAATTCGATCGAGTCGATGGTGAACTCGGCGAGGCTGTCTTCCAGCGTGTCAGGCAGATCGACGCCCGAGCACCAGAAAATTTGCCGGTAATATTCGACTTCGGAGAGCGCATCCGGACTATGAGCGGCGATCCGGCGGACACGCGGGCTCACTGTAAAGGTTACTTCCACCATCTCATCGAGAGTGGGCTTGTAGCCAGCGGCGCACAGTCCGCAATCGTACTCATCGCGATTGACGTTCTTGAGCGTCGTGCCTGCATCGAGTACGCCGCCGCAGCCGGGACACAGAACATTCCAAGACAATTCGAAAAGCCCAAGCCGAGCCGCGTGCAGGAACGCCGCGATGGTCCGCTCTTCGTCGAGGCCGTGTCTGCTAGCGAAAGCCAGCACATTGATACGGCAGAGGTCGCGGTCAGGCCCTTCACGAACCAATCGCTCGATAGCGGCGACGCAGTCAGGCTGGGCCGACTGCCGTAACACACCAAAGAGGGCTTCGGTTTCGCTCATCCGCAACGACCCTCACATTCTGAGCACCGCCAAAGTAGGTGCCCAATGCTGGCACCGCAAGACGCATGGCTGTGAAGATCGTGAACCTTTCCAGCACGAGGAATTGAACGCGTTAACGCTTTCTCCTCTGCGGTGCGGACTTACCGACTTTCTGCCTTTTGCCCGGTCGCCAGCCCGGCATGCACGCGCTTGAGCATTGCCTCCACCGCGGCTTTGACTTCGGCAAGTTTTTGTTGATCGCGCGAGCGCATGACCACATGGGCGTTGGGCCCGCGCTCGTCCATGAATGGATACGAGCCGATTATCACGTCCGGATTCGCTTTGGCGATCGCGCCGAGTTCGCTGCCGATATCGCCCTCGCGGCAATTGGCCTGCACCGATTCGGAGCGCATTTTGACACCGGTCTGGAGCTGCGGGGCGACGTAATCGAGCATGGCTTGCATGACCAACGGGATACCGGCCATGACAATGACATTTTCGATGCGAAAGCCGGGAGCCGAGGATATTTTGTTGTGCACGAGTTGCGCGCCCGCCGGCATACGCGTCATGCGCATGCGCGCCTCATTCATGACGCCGCCGGTCTGCGCCAGCCGCGCGCGCAGGATTTCGACGGCCTGGGGATTGTAGTCGATCGGCACGCCGAACGCCTTGGCAACCGCCTCGGCAGTGATGTCGTCGTGAGTCGGACCGATGCCGCCAGTCGTGAACACGTAGGTGTACCGCGCGCGCAACGCATTGAGCGCAGCCACGATCTCCGGTTCCTCGTCCGGAACGACGCGCACTTCCTTTAGATCAATGCCGATGGCGGTGAGATATTCGGCGGTGTAGCCGATATTCTTGTCCTTGGTGCGGCCGGAGAGGATCTCATCACCGATGACTAATAGCGCGGCGGTAACGATCTCGCTGGTGCCTTCGGCCGCGGCAGTCATCTTTCAAACCCTGGTCCAACGTCGCGCCCCCAAGCTTCCTCTAGCGCGGCGACGGGGCTTGCTCAAGCATACGTGCGAACGGCGAAATCCCGGTGTATGGTCGCCATGAAGAGAGAAGCGTCATGGATTTTTCCATATCGGACCGGCAAAAACATTGGCGTGACCGCGTCATCGCCTTTATGGATGCGCACGTCTATCCCGCGGTTGCGACCTATGAGCGCCAAGACGCCGAGGGCGCACGCTGGAAAGTGATCCCCGTACTCGAACAGTTGAAGGCCAAGGCCAGGGCCGAAGGGTTGTGGAATCTCTTCCTGCCGCCATCGCGGGAACACGACCAGAGTGACTATCACGGCGCCGGGCTGAGCAACCTCGATTACGCACTCTGCGCCGAACAGATGGGACGCGTGTCGTGGGGCTCGGAAGTATTCAATTGCTCCGCACCCGATACCGGCAATATAGAAGTTCTGCATCGCTACGGCTCGCCCGAGCAGAAAGCCAAATGGCTCAAGCCGCTGCTGCACGGCGAAATCCGGTCGGCCTTTCTGATGACAGAGCCGGCGGTGGCATCATCCGACGCCACCAATATTGAAACCTCGATCGTGCGCGAGGGTAATGACTATGTGATCAGTGGCCGTAAATGGTGGTCGTCTGGTGTCGGCGACCCGCGCTGCAAGATCGCCATCGTCATGGGTAAGACCGATCCAAGCCGCGCTCGGCACGAGCAGCAATCGCAAATCCTGGTGCCGCTTGATACGCCGGGCATCAAGGTGCTGCGCATGCTGCCGGTGTTCGGTTACGATGACGCGCCGCACGGCCACGCCGAAGTGGTACTCGATAAGGTGCGGGTGCCGGCCGGCAACCTCCTTCTCGGCGAAGGCCGCGGCTTTGAAATCGCGCAAGGCCGGCTTGGCCCCGGGCGCATTCATCATTGCATGCGCACGCTCGGCGCCGCCGAAGTGGCGCTGGAAAAGATGACCAAGCGGCTGTTGTCGCGGGTCGCCTTCGGCAAGAAAATCGCCGAACACTCGGTATGGGAGCAACGCATCGCGGAAGCGCGGATCGACATCGAAATGACGCGGCTGCTATGCCTGAAAGCCGCCGACATGATGGACAAGGTCGGCAACAAGGCAGCCCAGCTCGAAATCGCCATGATCAAGGTGGCGGCGCCGCGCGTGGCGCTGCGCGTCATCGATGACGCGATCCAGGCGCATGGCGGGATGGGGGTGACAAGCGACGCCGGCTTGGCCAAGGCCTATGCGCATATTCGCACATTGCGGCTCGCGGACGGACCCGACGAGGTGCATTGCCGTGCCATCGCGCGATTGGAAATGCGCAAATACACCAATACACGAGTCTAATCGCAGATCGACAGCTTCGAAATCGCCGTCAAGCGATCGTCACGCCGCCATCGACGACGATAGTCTGCCCGGTCATGAAGCTTCCCGCGCGCGAGGCGAGCATGATCGCTGCGCCGGCGATTTCATCCGGCTCACCAATGCGCCCGAGTGGCGTCTGAGCATTCCGCCGTTTGAGCATTTCCGGATTCTCCCACAGCGCGCGAGCAAAATCGGTACGAATAAGTCCGGGTGCGATACAATTGACGCGGACGTTGTGCGGTCCAAGCTCGACCGCGAGATTACGCGCCAGCTGCAGGTCGGCGGCTTTGGAGATGCAATAGGTGCCGATCACCGGACTGCCGCGCAGGCCGCCGATGGAAGACACGATGACGATCGCGCCGTCCTTGCGGGCGATCATCTGCGGCGCGACCATCGTGATCAGCCAATGATTGGAAACGATGTTGTTGTCGAGGA
>JASHSY010000173.1 GCA_030040825.1 Xanthobacteraceae bacterium | reverse complement strand
GTTGTGGGATCGCGCGACTAAGCGCGCTCTTTTGACACAGGACGGTCCACGAACATTTCACAGTTGGACATAGAATGATGGATGATTGTGTCGGCACCGCCTCCAAGCTGCCGTTCGTCTGGCGAGAACACAGGGAGATACGGTTATGAACGTCGAAAACATTTTGATGGAAAAAGGAACAGACGTCGCAACAATCGGACCAGAGGCCAGCATCAAAAGGGCGGCGGACTGGTTACGCGCAAAGAATATCGGAGCTCTCGTCGTGGCGAGAGACGACGCGGTTCTTGGGATTATTTCCGAGCGCGATATCGTTCGTGCATTTTCTCAGCACGGCGAGGAAGTAGTATCCATGTCCGTGAAGGACATCATGACGCACAGTTTGGTCACGGTGACCCCGGAAGACGACCTCAATGGCGCGATGCGGTTGATGACCCGCCATCGCGTGCGCCACTTACCCGTGCTTCGCAAGGGCAAGCTTGCCGGCATGATCAGCATCGGCGACGTGGTTAAACGTCGGCTCGATCATCTGGAGCTCGAGACCAAGGTCCTGCGCGACGTCTACGTCGCTCACCACTAAGCCTGCCTATCAGCCTTCGAATTCTGCCGAACGCACATGCCGCGCGATTTGGTCGAGCACGGCGTTGACCATGCCGGTCTCGTCTTTGTCGACGAAAGCCGAGGCCACGTCGGTATATTCCGAGGTGACGACACGGGCCGGCACGTCGCGCCGATGGGTCAATTCGTAGGCGCCGGCGCGGAGTACGGCGCGCAGCACCGTTTCGATGCGCTTGAGCGGCCAGCCGCGGGCGAGGGCGGCATCGATCTGCGGATCGAGGGTGCTCTGCTCGCGCACTACGCCGCCGACGATGTCGCGAAAGAACGCCGCTTCGGCCGGTAGATATTGCGCGCCCTCCACTTCGCCACCGAGCCAATGCCGCTCGAACTCGGCCAAAATCTCGTTCAACCCGGTGCCGGCAAGGTCCATCTGGTAAAGCGCCTGCACGGCGGCAAGCCGTGCCGCGCCGCGCTTGTTAGCCTTGCGTTCTTCGCTCGCCGCGGAACGGGCCATCCGCTTACTTCCCCCGCCCCAGCCGGCGCTTGAGCCGTACCATCGCCAACGCCGCACGCGCAGCATCGCCGCCCTTATCCTGTTCCTCGAGGCGCGCGCGGGCGAGCGCCTGGCTCAGCGTATTGACGGTGACAATGCCGTTGCCGATCGGCAGACCGCGCGCGACCGAAAGCTCCAGCAACCCCTGCGCGGAGAGTTGCGACACGATCTCGAAGTGAATGGTGTCGCCGCGGATCACGCAGCCGAGCGCCACCACGCCGTCAAAGGGTCGCTTCTTACGCGCGGCCGCATCGCAGGCAATCACAATGCCCGCAGGAATTTCGAGCGAGCCCGGCACGGTGATGCGCTCGACCACGGCGCCGGCTTCGTCGAGCACCTTCATCGCGCCAGCGAGCAGGAAATCGGCGATATCGTCATAATAGCGCGCTTCGACGACCAGGATGCGGACACCCTTTGCCCCCTTGGCGCCGCTTGCCTCGCGCTTACCCCGCCGCGGCCCAGCCATCGGTCTATTCCTTTAATGCTTCGTGGCTTGCAGAAGCCGCGCCGCGTAGCGCGCCATCTGGTCCACTTCGAGATTGAGCCGCGCCCCGGTACGCAGTTCGCCCAAGGTCGTGACTTTAAGGGTATGCGGAATGACCAGCACGGAAAACATCTCGCCTTTGACCTCGTTGACCGTCAGGGAGACGCCGTCGAGGGCGACCGAACCCTTCGGCGCAATAAAACGCGCAAGCTCGCCTGGCGCCCGCAATGTCATGCGCGCCATGTCCGGCAAATCTTCGCGTGCCGTCAGTTCGGCAATGCCATCGACATGCCCGCTGACCAGGTGGCCGCCGAGTTCGTCGCCCAGCCGGAGCGAACGTTCCAGGTTTAGCTTGGTGCCGCGCTGCCATGCACCGGCGGTGGTCACTCGTAAGGTCTCGGCTGCGGCATCCACGGAGAACCAGGCGCGATTGCCGGCGCGGCCGCGCGCCACCACGGTCAAGCACGGACCGGAGCAGGCGATCGAAGCACCAACGTCGATGGTATCGGGGTCGTAGCCGCAAGCGATGTCGAGGCGGCGCAGGCCGGGCGCCTGTTTTGTCAGTTCAATAACCTCCCCTATGTCGCTGATAATGCCGGTAAACAAGGCGTCACCCCCCGCTCAAAAACGTCGCAAAAATCGCCGCCGACAGCCGTGCTCGCGAGCACCCTTAATCGCGACGACTGGGTCAATGCCGTCAGCGGCAAACCCTCAAGCGCGTCAATGCCGTCGGCGCCCACAGTCTTTGGCGAGCGAAACAGGATGGCTTCGTCCACCAAATCGGCGGCCACGAATGAAGCTGCGACTGTCGGGCCGCCCTCTACCATGAGCCGGGTGATGCCGCGCCCCGCGATCAGTTTCAACACGGCCACAAGATCGAGGCGCCCTGCGTTTTGCTCCGATCGCAAGACCTCCATACGCAGGACTTCAACGCCGCGCGCCTGCAACGCCTGTTCCGGCGCACATCCCGCCTGAGGCCCGCAGACCGCCCAGACTGGTGTTTGCCGGGCGGTCTCCACCAGCCGCGACGACGGCGGCAGGCGCAATCCGCCGTCCAGCACGATCCGCACCGGCGAGTCCTTCTCCATCCCCGGCAGGCGGCAGGTCAAGAGCGGATCGTCCGCCAGAACGGTGCCGATGCCGGCCAAGATCGCGTCGTTGTGCGCGCGCAGGAGATGCACGCGCTCTCGCGTTTCAGCGCCGGTAATGGCGAGCGGCTTTCGCCCCGCAGCGCCGGCCTTGCCGTCAGCCGACACCGCGAGCTTCAGCATCACGTTCGGACGGCCATCACGCACGCGGCGGATGTGGCCGGCGTGATCGTGGCGGGCCTCATCAACGCCAACGCCGGTCTCGACCCTGATCCCGGCGGCGCGCAACCGTGCATAGCCTTGCCCGGACACTTTCGGATTCGGATCTTCCAGCGCCGAAACGACGCGCGCGACGCCGGCCGCAACAATGGCATCCGCGCACGGCGGCGACTTGCCGTGATGCGAGCAAGGCTCAAGCGTGACGTAAAGGGTCGCGCCACGCGCGGCATCGCCGGCGCGGCGCAATGCTTCGACCTCGGCGTGCGGGCGGCCGCCGGCCTGCGTCCAGCCCCGTCCGACGATGATGCCGCCGTTGACGATGACCGCACCAACCGCGGGGTTGGGCCAGGTGCGGCCGAGGCCGCGACGGCCCAGCGCCAGCGCCAGCGCCATGAACCGCCGGTCGGCTTCCATCATCCGATCCACCAGATCAGCCCCATTCTCCAGATTCCCGGATATAGGGTCACAGGGTAGGAGCTGTGTCATCCCTTCGGCGCTGTGATACCGGCCGGGCGAGCATTCGTAAGCCTCTCCTGCGCCGCCTGAGCTAGTGCTTGCAGCGTCGGGCGAGACGGAGCGAAGAATGTCGTGCCGGTATGCGGCGTCGAGAAATCGAGCAGCCGGTCGTACGCGCCGGGTGGGTCGCCGATGTACATTCGCTGCAGCATCTTCTCGACCACCCAAAGATATCGGGAATAGCCGATAAAATAGGTCCCAAACTCTCGTTGTCCCGGACGACCAAACGGCATGTTGTCGCGCAGGATGTCATGTTCGGTGCCGTTCGCATCGACGATGGTGGCGAGCGACTTGTGTGATTTGCGCGGCGCATCGTCGTCATCGATTTCAATATTGTCTATTTTGGTGCGGCCGATGATCTGTTCCTGGAGCGGCGTTGGAATCCGCGCCCAGGCGCCGAGATCGTGCAGATACTTCTGAACGACGACGTAGCTGCCACCGACGAAGTCGGCATCTTCATCACCGATAAGCGCCGATGCGGGCAAATCAGAGCCGGTCGGGTTAGCTGTGCCATCGATAAAGCCCAGAAGATCGCGCGCATC
>JASHSY010000172.1 GCA_030040825.1 Xanthobacteraceae bacterium | reverse complement strand
ACCGGCCTCGGCATTGACCGCAAGAGCCGCAGCCGCTCCACCTACGACGTGCTGGCCGGCGAGATTGCGCTGCGCGACGCCATTGTGCCGACCGCGGTGCCGCGGCTGTCGCTTGCACCGTCGACGCTCGATCTCACCGGCTTCGAGCTTGAAATCGGCCAGGCGCGCGACCGCGCGCTGCGTCTGCGCAGCGCGTTGGCGCCGCTGAACGCATGGGCGCCGGAGCAAGCGCATTACGCCTATGTGTTGATCGATTGTCCGCCGTCGCTCAATCTTCTCACGGTCAATGCCATGGCTGCGGCCAACGCGATCCTGGTGCCGCTCCAATGCGAATTCTTTGCACTCGAAGGCTTGTCGCAGTTGCTCAAGACCGTCGAATCGGTGCGCGAGCAGCTCAATCCGGATCTCACCATCCACGGCGTCGTGCTGACCATGTACGATTCGCGTAACAATCTTTCCAGCCAAGTGGTCGCCGACGTTCGCCAGTTCATGGGCAGCAAAGTTTACGACACCATCATCCCGCGCAACGTGCGCGTGTCGGAGGCGCCGTCGTACGGCAAACCCGTGCTGGTCTACGACCTCAAATGCAGCGGGAGCGAAGCCTATCTGCGGCTCGCCACCGAAATCATTCAGCGCGAAAAAGAATTGTGCGCGGCGTGAAACACAAGCGCGTCGTGACAACGACAAAGTCGAACGTGGAGCAAAAATGACCGAGAGCGCTGGAGAAGCGGCGATGCCGGAAGAAGGAACGCGGTCGCGGTTGGGGCGCGGGCTTGCCGCGTTGATCGGCGACGTCGGCGATGAAGGCTCGATTGAACGTCCACGCGGCCAGCGGCGCTTGCCGATTGGTTCGCTGCATCCGAATGCCCGTAATCCGCGCCGCGTCTTTGCCACGGAGGAGCTCGACGAGCTTGCCGCATCATTGCGCGAGCGCGGCGTCATCCAGCCGATTGTAGTGCGGCCGATGCGCGGCGCGTCCGGCGGTCATGAAATCATCGCCGGCGAGCGGCGCTGGCGAGCGGCGCAGCGTGCCGGTTTGCACGACGTTCCAGTGGTCGTCGTTGAAGCGACCGATGCCGAAGCCTTGCAGCTCGCGATCATCGAGAATGTGCAGCGTGCCGATCTCAATCCGTTGGAAGAGGCGGAGGGCTATCGCGCGCTGATGGTCGAATTCGGCAATTCGCAGGAAGACGTCGCGCGGATGGTGGGCAAGAGCCGAAGCTACATCGCCAATACGCTGCGTTTGCTGAAACTGCCGGAGCCGGTGAAAGCGCACATCCATGCCGGCAAGCTCGACGCCGGGCATGCACGCATGCTGGTCGGCGACGCCAACGCCGCAGAGCTTGCGGAGGAGATCGTTGCCCGCGGCCTCAATGTGCGTGAGGTCGAAGCGATGGCGCGCACGCGCGCGCATAAAAACGGAAAAGCAAAAGGCAATGGTGCGCGCTTTTCGCAAAAGAGTGCCGACACACTGATGCTGGAAAAGCGATTGTCGGATGCGCTTGGGCTTTCGGTACGTATCGACCCGCGCCGTGGTGGCGGCACGCTGTCGATCAAATACCGCAGCCTCGATCAGCTCGACGACGTGTTGCGGCGATTGGAAGAGCGCACGAGCTAAACCCGACCGCTAGGCGCCAATTGCTTTTGCGCTCCGTTTCGGTTTGCGAACGGCGCGCACCTTGCCGCTAGCGCCACCGCCGCAGAAGAATAACTCGCCGCCGTCGGACTCGAGTCCCGACACGGCGGTCCCCGCCGGCATGTCGAGCTTTTCCAGAACCTCTCCTGTTTGTGGATCGATCCGCCGCAAATCGCTCTCTTCACCTTCCCAGGTCGCGTGCCAGAGTTCGCCATCGACCCAAGTGACACCGGTGACGAAACGATTGGACGCGATGGTGCGCAAGATCGCTCCGGTTTGCGGATCGACTTGATGAATCTGGCGGCGCCGATGCTGTCCCACCCACAGCGATCCTTCGGCCCAGGCCAGTCCTGATGCGCCGCCGCTCGGCGTCGGGATCGTGGCGAGCACGTGGCCGGTTTTCGGATCGATCTTCCGAATGCTCTCGTCGGCGATCTGAAACAAGTGCTCGCCGTCGAACGCCGTGCCGGCGTGGGCGGCCACGTCGATCGCGCGCAACGCCTTGCCGCTTTCCGGATCGAACGCGTGTAGCTTGTCGCCGGACGCGAACCACACATGCTTGCCGTCGTAGGTGACGCCATTGACCCGCTCGGCGCCGGTAAATGGTCCATATTCGCGGAGGATTTCGGCTGTCGCTTTTTTCATTTTTTTACTCTAGGCGTCCGGCAGCGGGGCGGGGAGTAACAAAGTCGTCGTGAATCCGGGCACTGGCGGCATCATCCAGCGGCGAGAGCGCGCGCGGCCGAACGACTGCACTTTTCCAGACAGGGCAAGCTCGTCGAGTGCCCTTTGCACAGTGCGCTGACTCTCGCCGAGCGCCAAAGCGAGCGCCGAACTCGACCACGACTCGCCGTCGGTGAGAAAAGCGAGTACGTCCGCGTGCCGTTCTTCCACCGGCCGCGCCAGCACGACGACTTGCCGACTACCGC
>JASHSY010000171.1 GCA_030040825.1 Xanthobacteraceae bacterium | reverse complement strand
GCGAGATGATTGACTTTGTGCGTGGTGCGTTTGGTGTTTCGATCCGCAAGGCCTGTCGAGCCATTCCGGCATGTCGTGCGACGTATCATTACCGTCCCCGTCGACCCGAGCAGGCACCCCTTAGGAAGCACATTCGCGAGATCGCCGAAACGCACGTGCGCTACGGCTATCGGCGCATCCACGTGCTGTTACGTCGCGAGGGTTGGTATGTAAACGTGAAACGCGTTCGGCGGCTCTACAATCTGGAAGGCCTGCAAATGCGGCACAAGCCGCCACGCCGTCGGGTCATGGCCAAGCTTCGCAGCGATCGCAGCGATGCCACCGCTCCCAACCAGGTGTGGGCGATGGATTTGATGCACGACGAGATCTTCGATGGACGACGATTATGGGTTCTTACCGTCGTCGATACGTGGAGCCGGGTCTGTCCGGTTATGCGGGTTTGTCGATCGGCGACGGCGATGGAGGTCATTGATGCGCTTGAGCAAACGCGACGGCAATATGGACTTCCGAAGGTGATCCGCGTCGACCAGGGTAGCCAGTTCACCTCAAAGGAGCTCGATCTTTGGGCCTACACGAACCATGTCACGCTTGACTTCAGTCGTCCCGGCAAGCCGACCGACAACGCTTACGCGGAGAGCTTTAACGCTTCGGTTCGACTCGAATGCTTGGGGCGGTATTGGTTCCTTGATCTAGACGACGCCCGCGAAAAGGTTGAAGAATGGCGGATCGAATACAATGAAATGAGACCGCATAGCGCAATTGGTGACAGGACGCCGTTGTCCTTGATCCATCGGCCTCGGCAATCCGCCGAGGCGTCTACAAGGCCGGAGATTCTCAGCTGAACCGGTCTAACTTTTGGGACGCGCCCAAGGAAATGCCAGACTCCAGTCGCTACAGGATAAAGGTTCGGGGCAACGTCAGTGGCGCTCGGCTCGTTAAATCCTGCTGGGTCCGCTACGGGTCCGCCGCGGTTGCACTTGAAACATTGGAATATCCTGGCCGCAATATACTGCTGATTTAATTGATATATCTGGTACAGCTGGGTGGATTCGAACCACCGACCTCCTGATCCACAGTCAGGCGCTCTAACCAACTGAGCTACAGCTGCACGTCCCCGCGGTCGGCAGGCGCGCGGAAACTACCGCATGATCGTTAAAAGTGGAAGCTGTGCAGCCGCTGAGCAAGCCACGCGCCGACCCCGGCGCTGATCAAAGCACAAAGCCCGGGCGCGGAGCCCGGGCTTTGCATTAAACGCTGTTACGCCACGCTTACGCTACGAACGTGGAAGCTTAGGCGACCTTGCTGAACGCCTTATTCACGCCGTTCTTGATCGGTTCGGCGGTCTCGGTTGCGACCTTTTGCGCGAGCGTGCCGAGTTCCTTGCTCTGCGCGGTGAGGGCCTCGAATTGCTTGCGGGCATGGGCGCTCGAGAGTTCGACGACTTCCGAGAGCGTCTTTGCCGCCATGATCTCACCGGCAAAATCGAACGCGGCGTTGGTGTTGGCGCGTGCCACTTCGATCACTTTGAGGCCGTAATCGGACGCGCCTTTGGTGGCGGTCGAGTAGGTGGTCTCCAGCACGTCGGTCGCCTCTTCCGCGGCGGCCTTCATCTTCTCGTAGGTGTCCTTGGCCTGGGCGACGCCACGCTCCGCCATCTCGCGGAAGGCGGCGGGCATCTCAACCTTAGGCATGTCGAATTTTGGTATTTCGAATTTCGGCATTTCAAACGCCGCCGAAGCCGGCTTGGGCGCTTTCACTTTCGGGGCAGTCGCTGTGGTTTCCACCATGATACTCGTCCTTAGCTCTCTCGTGCTTCTGGGCTGTTTCAACCTTCGATTTCCGATCGGCCTTGCCGCCCATTGCGCAAGGTTTTGCACCTCGTTGACCCCGCAGCCGAACGCGACAACAAAACTTCGAAGCGCGGGCTTCTTTAATCCATATATCAGTCATTTTGGTGCATTGCAATAGATTTTATTGCATTGCACAATTATAGGTAATTATTTGATTTAGCTTAATTATTTAAGCGAGCGCAGCGGCAATCCGGGATCAGGATTTAGGCTTGGCAGAATCCATCACTATTTTGGCAGCACTTTGTCCAAGCTCCTGCGCCTGTGCCGATAGCGTCTTCATTTGATGATTGAGATATTCCGATTGCAGCCGGAGCACTTCATTCGGATCTTTAGCCTGCATCAGCTTTTGCGCGAAGTCGAAGGTCGCTTCCATATTCTTTTCGGCATATGCCATCGACTTATGGGCGATCTCACTGGCGCCGGCGCGCGCCGCCTGGGCTTGGCCGTGCCACTGCGCCACCGCCCGGTTCGCCGCCTGTACGATGCCGTCAAATGCGTTTCTTGCTTGCGACACGCTCTGTTCGACAAACGCGCGCACCTCGTTGGGCATTGCGAATTGTTCGAACGGTTCCTTGGACATCGACAACTCCTCATACCCTTGGCGCCACATCCTAGCGCGAATTCGCGCACGGTGCGCACCACGATCGTGGCCTCGTAGGCAAGCTATTGGCGCGATTAAGGTTATTCCGTCTTGCCGGGCGCCGATCGCGACCGCGGCATAGACGGCAGGAACGGTGCGCATTATTAAGGATTCATTAGCCAACAGAGTTCTGCCGCATGCTGATCGTGCCGTTTGAGCCCGCTGTTGCGCGCGACCCTCGGCTTGCGGCCGAGCTCGTCGATCGCGCGACCGGTGCTGCGCCGGCGTGGTTGTGGCGTGCAGACGGCTCGCGGATTCTGTGGGCCAACGTGGCCGGCACCGCGATCTTTGACGCCGCGAATGCAGGCGATGGCGACGCACGCCGTTTCGATGCAACCCATCCGGCTGCGGTTGAGATCGCCCGGCTCGCGGCAACACTGCCGCCGCCCGGTCAGACGCGGCTCGAGCGCCTGCGCGGCTTCGGCGCCAGCTATGGCCGTGCGCTTTCTTGTGTCTGCTCGCGGGTGATGCTGGACGATGATGCCGCCATCCTGATCGCGGCAAACGAGCCGGCCGGTCCGGCGTTGTCGCTTCGCGAGCAGGCGAGCCGGCTGTTCGGCGGCTACGAGCAGATACTCGCGGCGTTCGCGCCGGACGGGACCTTCTTGTACGCGACCGAGGCAGCGCGTTCGCGGCTTGGCGCGTCCCCGACTGTGTCGATGCTCGGCATTGCCGGTCTGATGACGCAGGCGCTTGCCGCCGGCAGCGCCAGCGGCGCAACGAATTACGGGCCGGCGACCGCCGAGCGCGTGGGCGCCGCCGATGCGACTGTGCTCGTCGTCGAATTTCCCGCAAGCAGTGGCGTAGCGCAGGCAGGCGAGGGCGCCGTAGCGGCGGCAAATCAGGAGGCAGCTCAGCCGCAATTGCCGCACGGCACGGCCGGCGAAATCGTTGCCGAGCGCCGGCACCCGTTGCGTTTCGTTTGGCAGATGGATGCCGACGGCCGCTTCATGGTCGGTTCGGACGAATTCGTCGAGCTCATGGGACCGCGAACCATGGCGGCGTTCGGCCGGTTGTGGACCGAGATCGCTGCCGCGCTGAAAATCGATCCGCAAAACGAGGTCGCCCGTGCGGTTGCCACGCGCGAAACCTGGAGCGGCATTACGGTGTCGTGGCCGGTGGATGAGGGCGGCGAGCGGCTGCCGGTCGAACTTTCCGGATTGCCGGTATTCGATCGCGACCGGAATTTTCGCGGCTATCGCGGCTTCGGCGTTTGCCGCGACATCGCGCGCATCAATCAGCTGGTGCGGGCAAGACAAGCCCATCCGATCGGATTCATGCCGCCGCCGGAGCAGCCGGCTGAACCGCAAGCGGAGATCGTTCAGCCGCCGATCGTGGCAGCGGCGGCGGATGCGCCAGTGCGCAAGGACGAGGCCGAGCCGCCCGCCGCCGCGCCGGGCGCCAACGTTGTGCCGTTCCGTACCGCCGCGCCCGAGCCGAGGACGCCCAGCTTAAGTCCGGTCGAGCGCAACGCGTTTCGCGAATTGGCGCAGGAATTGACGGCACGCTTGCAGAGCGGCCGCCAAGCCGGCACGCCCGAACATGCGGCGTCCGCGATTGCCCCGACCGGACTTGATATTCCGGTGCCCGATCAGCCGGAGCCGCTGGCATTCGAATCCGTCCTGCTCGATCGGATTCCGCTCGGCGTGCTGATTTATCGGCAGGACACCTTGCTTTACGCCAATCGCTATTTTCTCGAACTTAGCGGCTATCAGAATCTCGACGCGCTGACGGCCGCTGGCGGGCTGCACGCGCTGTTCGCCGAGCCCGAGCCCGGCACGCTCGCGCAAAGCGGCGGGACCGAATCTTTATCGGTGATGACTCGCGGCGGCGAACGTCGCCCAGTCGAGGGCCGATTGTTCTCGATCCCGTTCGGCGAGGCATCGGCGCTGGCGCTTGTTCTTTCAAACGGCACGGCGGAAGAGCGGCGCCGCGCCAGCGCGCTTTCGCTTGCAACCGCCGAGAACGAAATTCGCGAACTCAGGACCCGGCTTGAATCGCAGCAACGCAGCGAAGACGAGTTGCGGACGGCCACCCGCGAGGCACAGCATGCGGCGGCGGCCAAGGCCGAGTTTGTCAGCAAAGTCAGCCACGAAATCCGCACTCCGCTCAACGCAATCACCGGTTTCGCCGAGGTGATCGCTGCAGAACGTTTCGGGCCGCTCGGCAACGAGCGTTATCGGGATTACGTCAAGGATATCCATGCGGCCGGCATGCACCTCGTGTCGCTGCTCAACGACCTGCTCGATCTGTCGAAGATCGAAACCGGCCAGCTCGACCTGACATTCGCCAATGTCAGCCTCAACGAACTGACCCAGCAATGCGTCGGCATCATGCAGCCGCAGGCAAGCCGCGCGCGCATCATTATCCGGACATCGCTCACGCCCGGTTTGCCACAGGTCGTTGCCGACGAGCGCTCGCTGCGCCAGATCGTGCTCAACCTTCTGTCCAATTCGATCCGTTTCACCGGACCCGGCGGCCAAGTCATTATTTCGACTGCGTTTGCCGACAACGGCGAGGCGGTGCTCCGCGTGCGCGATACCGGCGTCGGCATGAGCGAGAAGGACGTGGAGGCGGCGCTCGAGCCGTTCCGCCAGTCTGCGGTGTCGGGCAGCTGGGGATCGGGTGGCACCGGCCTTGGTCTGCCGCTGACCAAGGCTTTAGCCGAAGCCAACCGTGCGCATTTTTCCATCAAAAGCGCGCCGAATGCCGGCACCTTGGTCGAGGTCGCGTTCCCACCGGCGCGGGTGGTCGCGCGCTGACCGGTGCAGCTTGGCGTCGGTTATCCGACTTTGACCACGATTTTACCGAAGTGCGCGCCCGCGCCGATGTGCT
>JASHSY010000170.1 GCA_030040825.1 Xanthobacteraceae bacterium | reverse complement strand
CTTCATCGTTCTCTAGTTTTCATCCAAGAACGTCGGACCGGGTCGCGATCCGTGATAGTTCGGGTCGCCCGCAGGCCACGTCGACATGCAAGGCGGGAACTGGTTCCGGTATGGCCACGTGCAGCCGGCGGGCTCTCGCGCCGGCGCCGCGCCGTATAAGTTCCGTTGCGCAAGGTTTCGCGTGGCCGCATGTTTCTTCACATGATGCTGTGCGGTAGGCGGGTGCGTTGGCGGCTGGTCAGTTTGCGCGGCCGCTAGGGTCGGCTGCCAGAGCATGGCCAGCGTCACGGCCGCAAACGGCAAGCGGTGAAGCCAAAAGTCGTTCATCGCATTCTCCTTAGCAGTCATCCGCTCAACGTCCGATAACGCAAAGTGTTGCGCAGCGATTGCCGGAACGCGAGTGGTTCCGGGGTCAAATCTTGTTGTCTTGCGACAGAAACTTTGTCCCACCGCTACGGTCAAGTGCTGACCTTCATTCCGGCTTTTTGTTCTTGTCGGGAGCCGGCGCCGGCTTCGGCGGTGGCGCCGGATGCGGCGGCGAAGGCGGTGGCGGCTTTGGCGCCGCCACATGTTCAGGCGGCTTCGCATTCGTCGCGGGCGCCGGAGGCGGGGGCTTCACCGCCGGATGCGCTTTCACTTCGGGCGCCAGTGGCTTCGCTTCGCGATTCACTTGTCGCGGCGGCGACACCGCGTTGGCGGGCGCCGGACCGTGATTGGGCTGCGCGTGCCCGACCGGCGGCGGCTCGTGTCGGGTCCTTTCCTCAAGAGTCTTCGGAGCGTTGGCGTTCGTTTGCACAGCAGCCGCACCAGGCGGCTTTTCGCCCGGCGTCACAACGGGTTTAACCGACTGCGGCACAACCGGCGCTTTTTCGTCGCGCGCCGCCACGACGCCCTTGCCGCTGAATTCGTTTGGCTTTGCCGTCGCCGCGATCGCCGGACGGCCGTGATTTTCCGATGCGAGTAGAGACTTATCGGCACTCGCCGTTCGCTCGTGCTGCAACTGCGCGGGAATGGCGGCGACGTGTTGCTCGTGCGCGACGCGCTCTTGTTCCGGTGTCGGCCGCACGGTCGTACCGCCGCTGCCACCGTTGAAGCTTACCCGCGAAGCACCCCGCTCGATGATTACATTCTTTTCGTAGACGTTCGTGATCCTGACACTGCCGAAATTGGTGACGGTGCGATTGTAGAAGAACGCGCCATGCTCCCAGTGCCCGCCTTCGTAGCCGGCGCCGGTATAGCCAAAGCCGTAATCGATCCCGCCATAGAAGCCGACCTGAGGTCCCCAATAGCCGGCGGTCCAGATATAGATGCCGTCACGCCACGCCCAGTATCCCGGCGTCCAGAGCAGACCGGCTTCCGGCGGCTCAACCCAGGTGCCTGGAACCCAGAAATATCCGTACGGACCGCCAGCCCAATAGCCCGGCGTCCATATGTAACCCGGCCCCGGAATCGGCGGCTGGTCGTACACCGGCAACTCCGGCGGCGGATTTGCGTTGCTGATGCAAATGACTTGCGCCGACACAACTGCCGGCCAAGCCAGCACGGCGATTGCAAGCGACAATTGGATGACAAGCAACCGGATGACAAACAACGTGAACCGCATCGGCAATGCTCCCGGATTCGCGATTGCGAACATTCCAAGTGCATTGCTGCGAGATTAAGGCGCGGCCGGGAACTTTAAGTGTCTTACCCAACGCATCTGCGACGACACGGTGCCCAAGAGTTGGGCTTTGCGCGACGAGCGTCAGGCATTAAAATTCACTATATGCACAACAGAGCGCTGGGTCTCTTCGCTATAGTTTTGTTCATTTTCGGCGCCGGTGGAGCAGCATTCGCCGATCCGAAAGGATTGTGGCTGGCGGAGGACCACGCGCAGGTACGCATCGCCGATTGCAGCCGCAGAAGCCAAGCCCTATGCGCAATCGTTGCGGCTGCGAAATCCGCTGTCGACCCGGAAACCGGACGACCCTGGACCGACAAGCACAATCCGGATCCCAATGCGCGCGGCCGGCCGCTCGTCGGTGTCTATGTTCTTTACAACATGCTGCCGGACGGTCCGAGAAAATGGTCGGGAACGCTTTACAATACCGATGACGGTCACACTTATCCCGGTCATTTGCTTGAAACCGGCCCGCGCTCCATTCGGATCGAAGGCTGCGCGATCGGCATTTGCGGGGGGCGCAATTTGACGCGTCTGCGCTAAGCAGCAATGCGCGATACGCGGCCGGAACCGAAAGCGTCGAAAGCTTCGGCAATCCTTCGTAACACCACATCCGGATCGCTTTCGGTCACTACGCGGCTGCGGTGCGCCTTGCGCGCGTCATCGGCCGCGCCGATGGTCGTGGCAGCGGCATCGAGCGCCCAACCCAGATGCTTACGCGCATTGCGAGCGCCCAGCTCGCGTCCATAAAGGGCGAGCATGTCCAAATAGAGCCCGACGGTGAGCGCATGCTGCTCGTGGAGCGCTGGCGCCGGCATGCGTTCGCCGGTTGCCAGATAGCGTGCAAGCTGGCCGGGAAACCACGGTCGGCCCTGCGCGCCGCGACCGATCATCAATCCGTCGGCCTGCGAAGCCGCAAGCGCGGCATCGGCATCGTCGAAGCTCTCAACGTCGCCATTGACGACGACCGGGATCGAGACGCGCGCCTTCACCGCGCGCACCGCCGCCCAATCGGCGCGGCCCTTGTAGAATTGGCAGCGGGTGCGGCCGTGCACTGTCACCAGCCGCACGCCGGCCTGCTCGGCGCGCGATGCCAACTCGGCCGCATTGCGCGTGTTGTCGTCCCAGCCGAGGCGCATTTTCAGAGTCACCGGCACGTTCACGGCGTTCACCACGGCCTCGATCAGCGTCAGCGCATGATCGAGATCGCGCATCAGCGCCGAGCCTGCTGCACCGTTGGTGACGTGCTTGGCCGGACAGCCCATGTTGATATCGATCACGGCTGCGCCAGCATCCGCGGCTATGCGCGCGCCTTCGGCCATCCAATGCGCCTCGCAACCGGCGAGCTGGACGACATGCAATCGGCCGCCGTGATGCACGACGCGGCGGCGCGCCATGCGTTTGCCCGCGGCAAGCGCAGCGCAGGCTGTCATTTCCGATACGACCAAACCTGCGCCCAACCGCGCCGCGGTGCGCCGAAACGGCGCGTCGGTCACCCCCGACATCGGCGCCAGAAAGACCGCGTTTGGCACGCGAATCGGGCCGATGTTAATCGGCCCGATTTTTCGAGGCGGGTTGATGGATGCAAGCACGGTCATGTTCAGTTCAGGCGTGGCCCTGCTTTTGCCAATCGAGCGAGACCCAGAACATCACCAGGAACAATGGAATGGCGATGATCGAGAGCGCCCACGCAATCTGGTAATACGCCGTGCGCCATTCGACCAACGTCGTCAGGTGACTGATTTCAGCCGTGTAGTCGAGCTTATCGGGAGCCGGACAGTCGACAAAATGCAAAAACCGATAAGAAATCTCCGAAACGCCGAGGCAGAGCGCGGCTCCGGAGAGTGACACGACAATAACCGCAATAGCCAACCACCGCGCCAATCCACGCTTGCGGAAGACGTTGCCCTTTTCCGCGGCGAAGGTGGTGGCGGCAACGACAATGCCATCGAAGGCGAGTAGCGCCAGCCCCTTGCTGTCGAGCACACTCAAAATATCGTAGAGCGTCTTGACGATTTCCCCGCCGTGCGCCGGAACGATCTGCGTTCCCGCAGCGTGCAACAGCTCGATCTTTTGCAGAAGGTCGCAGTCCAAGCTTTATCTCCCGAGTTCCCCCGTCAACACGGCAAGGACTCGTTCGCGGGATTTACTAGCCCGAGAAGCCGCCGCCGTCGAGGAACTCCCGCTCGGCCGCGGTCGTATCGCGACCGACAATGCGGTTGCGGTGCGGGAATCGCCCGAACCGGGCGATAATATCGCGGTGGCCGGTCGCAAATTCCGATTGCCCGGCTAGGCCGAGCGCTTCGAACAGCGCCACACAGCGATCCTGATCGGCCAAGGCTTCCGAATGCATGAGCGGCATATAGAAGAATTGCCGCAGCGTTTCGTCGGTCCCCAGATCGAAGCCGCGCGCGAGCGCGCGATCGGCCACCGCGCGCGCCAGCGGATCGGTGGCGAAGGCGTGCGGGCTGCCGCGGAACATGTTGCGCGGAAATTGATCGAACAAAATAACCAGCGCGAGCGCGCCTTCGGCGCTGTCCTCCCAAGCTGCAAATTCGCCGCGTGCCGCCGCTTCATGCGCCGGGAGAAATTTCGCCCGGACCGCACGGTCGAACGCGTCGTCCTTGGCCCACCATTTATCCGGCCCCGCCTCGCGCCAGAAAGCCAGAACTTCAGCCGGAGTAACTTCGCTCATTGTTTCAATGCTTCCATGACCCAAGCCAGCACGAACACCCTGCGCGATAAGGCGACGCTCTTACTGTCCGCGGCCGGCTCCGCTGGCGAAACGCCGAGCTTCTTCGGCGGCGCGGAACAGCGCCTTCGCCTTGTTGACGCACTCCTGTTGCTCGAACTCCGGATCGGAGTCGGCGACAATGCCGGCGCCCGCTTGCACATACATGACACCGTCCTTGATCAGCGCGGTACGCAAAACAATGCAGGTAT
>JASHSY010000169.1 GCA_030040825.1 Xanthobacteraceae bacterium | reverse complement strand
CCGCCGCTCTGCCGGTAGTTCCGCTCGATGTTGTGACCAGCGCCGAGCCTGGGCGCCCCGACCGATCGAGTGCGCCAGCAGCCATTGCGTCTATTCGGCGTGCAGTCGCCGACGTCATCGGCGGCCAAGCCGCCGCCATTGTCACCAATCCGGTCGCGAAAAACGTACTGTACCGCTCGGGATTCGCGGAACCCGGTCACACCGAATTCCTGGCAACGCTGGTGCAGGAAGCTACCAAAAAAGCCTTTCGTCCGGTGATGATGTTGTGGTCGCCGGAACTCGCCGTCGTACCGGTGACCATTCACCTGCCGCTCAAAGACATTTTTCAGCATCTTTCGACCAAGCTCGTGGTCGAAACTGGACGCATCGTGGCGCGTGACCTCGCTGCGCGGTTTCGGATTCCGCGCCCACGCCTCGCAGTCGCTGGCGTCAATCCGCACGCCGGCGAGGACGGCTCCCTCGGCGAGGAAGACCACGCGATCGTTGCCCCGGCAGTCATGCAGCTCATCGCCGAAGGAATTGATGCAAAAGGGCCGCTACCGGCCGACTCGCTGTTCAACAGTCACGCGCGCCAGACATACGACGCAGCACTGTGCATGTATCACGATCAAGCGCTGATCCCGATTAAAACGCTGGCATTCGATCACGCGGTCAATGTTACCCTTGGTCTTCCCTTCGTGCGAACGTCACCCGATCATGGAACAGCCTTTGACATTGCCGGCACCGGTACCGCCGATCCTACAAGCCTGATCGCGGCACTGCGTCTGGCGGCGCGGCTTGTCATGGCCGATCGCGTCGCATTCACGGCGTGAGCACGAGACCCGATGGCTTGCCGCCGTTGCGCGAAATCATTCGTCGCCACGGCCTCATCGCCAAGAAATCCCTTGGACAAAATTTTTTGCTCGATCTTAATCTGGCCGCACGAATTGCGCGCGCGGCGGATTCGCTTGTGCAAACCACGGTGCTGGAGATCGGCTCGGGGCCGGGCGGACTCACGCGGGCGTTGCTGGCGTCGGGCGCCGATCGAGTGATCGCAATCGAGCGCGATGAGCGCGCTATCGCCGCACTGCGGGAGCTGGCCGAATACTATCCTGGCCGCCTGGAAGTCGTCGTGGCAGACGCGCTCACCTTCGATCCGCTTCCTCTTCTCGGTCGGAAGCCGGTGCGGATTGTCGCTAATTTGCCCTATAACATCGCGACAGCGCTATTGATCTCATGGGTCACAGTCGAACCCTGGCCGCCGTGGTACGACGCCGCCGTGCTCATGTTCCAACGGGAAGTCGCCAAGCGCATCGTCGCCAACCCGAGTTCAGGAAGTTACGGCCGCCTCTCTGTGCTGACGCAGTGGCGCTGTGAAGCGCGTATTTTGTTCGACGTCAATGCGTCGGCTTTTGTGCCGCCGCCGAAAGTCACGTCCTCCTTGGTGCATATTCGGCCGCGGGCAGCTCCACTGCCTTGCGATCGCGCGCTGCTTGAGGCTGTCACCCAGGCTGCATTCGGCCAACGCCGCAAAATGCTGCGTCAAAGCCTGCGCGCGCTTGGCGGCGATACGACAGGATTGTTGACCGCCGCCGGAATCCCTCCAACGGCGCGCGCCGAAGAAATTCCGGTCGCAGGTTTCGTGGCGCTGGCCCAAGCTCTCGCCGCGCAGCGTGCTCTGGGGCATGATGCTGATACCTGAAGCCGGGAGAATGAAACATGAGCCACATGCGCCGCCAATCGCTCGTTGCCTACGGGCAACCCCTCCGCGAGACGGTCGTCGACCCCCCGCGACCGCGGGGCCACGAAGTCCTCGTCCGTATCGAGCGTTGCGGCGTTTGCCATTCCGACCTGCATTTGCAAGACGGTTATTTCTCCCTCGGCGGCGATAAAAAGCTCGACGTCAGCGCTGGTCGCACCTTGCCGTTCACGCTCGGCCACGAGATTGCGGGTATTGTCGAAGCGGCGGGACCGGAGGCCGATGATGCGGCTGTCGGCCGTCCCGTCGCGGTCTATCCGTGGATCGGCTGCGGCAAATGCGCCGCCTGTGCCGGCGGTGAAGAAAATTTGTGTTCACACCATCGTCACCTTGGCATTTCGGTCGATGGCGGTTTTGCCACGCATGTTCTGGTACCTCATCCACGCTACCTGCTCGATTTCGCCCCGCTATCCCCAGATTTCGCCGGACCGCTGATGTGCTCCGGACTGACGGCTTACGCGGCGCTTAAGCGCCATTCGAGCCGGCCCGAACGCGGTCCGCTGTTGCTCATCGGACTCGGCGGGGTCGGCATGATGGGCCTCGCGCTCGCCCGCGCGCTTTTCCAAACGCCACCGATCGTCGCCGACATCGAGGCGGATAAAAGAGAAGCCGCACTCGCCGTCGGTGCCGCGCAAGCTTACGATCCGTCCGATCCGCAAGCGCGCAAGGCAATCATGACGGCAACCGGCGGCCTGCTTGCGGTCTGCGATTTCGTCGGTTCCGACAGGTCGCTGCAATTGGCGACCAGCCTGTTGGCGCGTGGCGGTAAGGTCGTGGTCACAGGGTTGCTGGGCGGTAATTTTTCGATCGCCGCAGCTCTGTTCGGGATCAAGGCAATGACGATTGAGGGGACGCTGACCGGCACGCTCGACGAAGCGCGTGAGCTCCTCGACTTGGTGCGCGCTAAAAACATCGCCCCGATTCCGACCCGTGGACGGCCGTTGAACGAGGCGCAGGCCGCGCTCGATGATCTGCGCGCCGGCCGTGTGGTCGGCCGTACAGTGCTGTCAGCCTAGCGCGCCGGGCCTATAACTTCGCCTGCAAAACCCGCACGAAGCGGGATAGTCCGACTTGGCGCTCACGCTTGAGACGCTCCGCGGCTAAAATGGCGCGCACTTCAGCAAACGCTTCGGCTTTGTCGCGATTGACGATGACATAGTCGTATTCCGGCCAGTGACTCATCTCACCTGCGGCTTTCGCCATGCGCGCACGGATGATAGTGCCGCTGTCCTGCGCCCGACGTTTGAGGCGTCGCTCCAGTTCCGGCACGGTCGGGGGCAGTACGAAAACGCTGACCAGGTCGTCACGCGCTTTTTCGCGAAGCTGCTGTGTCCCCTGCCAATCGATATCAAATAGGACGTCCCGGCCGGCTTGTAGCGCTTTCTCCACCGGCCGGCGCGGGGTGCCATAGCAATTTCCGAATACCTCCGCCCATTCCAGTAACTCGCCGCCTTTTACCATCCG
>JASHSY010000168.1 GCA_030040825.1 Xanthobacteraceae bacterium | reverse complement strand
GCCACCGCGCGCAGCCAAATCAACTCGTAAAGTTTGGCCTGATCGGCATCGAGGAAGCTTTTGGTTTCACTCGGCCGGCAGGCAAGATCAGTCGGGCGAATTGCTTCGTGCGCTTCCTGCGCGTTCTTCGCCTTGCTCTCGTAGCGGCGCGGTGCCGACGGCACATAATTCGCGCCGTAATCGGTTTCGATCACGCGACGTACGGCGCTAATCGCTTCGGGTGCGATCTGCACGCCGTCGGTGCGCATATAGGTAATGAGGCCGACGGCTTCGCCGCCGACGTCGATGCCCTCGTAGAGCCGCTGCGCGACCCGCATAGTGTGTGCGGGCGCAAAGCCAAGCTTGCGGCTTGCTTCCTGTTGCAGGGTCGAGGTGGTGAAGGGCGGTTGCGGATGCCGCTTGACCGGCTTTGGCTCGACCGCGTTGACGGTGAATGTGGCGGTCTCCAGCGCCTGCTTGAAAGCTTCGGCCTCGATGCCGGAGCCGATATCGAGGCGTTGCAGCTTCTTGCCGTCGGCGGCGATGAGGCGCGCTTCGAAGGTCTCGTTGCGCGGCGTCGCCAGCGTCGCGATCAGCGACCAATACTCCTTGCGGACGAATTTTTCGATTTCCAGCTCGCGGTCGCAGACGAGCCGCAGCGCCACTGACTGTACGCGGCCGGCCGAACGCGCGCCCGGAAGCTTGCGCCACAGGACTGGCGAGAGAGTAAAGCCGAACAGATAATCGAGCGCCCGGCGGGCGAGATAAGCATCGACCAAAGCTTGGTCGATGCGGCGCGGATGCGCCATGGCTTCCGTCACCGCCTGCTTCGTAATGGCGTTGAAGACCACTCGCTCGACCGCTTGGCCGTTGAGAGCCTTCTTTTGCTTGAGCACTTCAAGCACGTGCCACGAAATCGCCTCGCCTTCGCGATCCGGGTCGGTGGCAAGGATGAGCTTATCGGCGTCCTTGGCCGCGCGCGCGATGTCGTTTAGGCGCTTCTGCGCCTTGGCATCGACCTCCCAAATCATACGAAACCCGTGGTCGGGATCGACCGAGCCGTTCTTGGCCGGCAGGTCACGCACATGCCCGAAAGAGGCTAAAACCTCATAGCCCCGGCCGAGATATTTATTGATCGTCTTCGCCTTGGCAGGCGATTCCACGACTACCAGATTCATGTTAACCTAATGATTTATTGGCCTTTTTGCGTCTGTCGGGCATCTTTCGACGCCTTCCGGCCGCCGGGAACATGGGTAACGCAGCGCTGCCTGTCAAATCGTTACCACCGGGAACCGATAGCTGAGACCACCCGAAAACGCAGCAAAACGTGGCAAATTCCGGTCATTTGAAAATAAATGGTCACTGAGCCAAGATATACCTTAAGTTGCTTTTTATATTTTTATATCTAAAAAGGACATGTCGACGTTAAAAACAGTATAACAATCAAGGGTGAGGCCGACCGTGATCCAGCAAGGCGAAGCCAAACGCAACGCCACTGGCGCCCCGGAAGCCGCCCTCTATATCGCCTGCCTCGCCGACGACCTGGCGCGCCTCGCCAAGAGTCATGATCTGGAGGCGCTGGCATATATTCTCGACATGGCGCGCATGGAGGCCGATCAGATCTCCAAGCACCTGGACAAATAGCGGGGCGACTTTAAAACGCTGGCACCCCGATACGTTCGAGGAAAATGCGGCCCGGATATCCATCCGGGATCATGCCGTAGCGCCGTTGCAGATCGCGCACCGCGTCGCGCAGGTCGAAATCGAAGTGGCCGTCGAAATCCGCGATCTTGTAACCCAGCGCGGCAAGCTTGTGTTGAAGCGCAATGCGGGTCCCGCGAGAAGGCTGGAAATCGTTCGCCGGCCATCGGGTGCCAAAGGTGGGTAAGCCCTGCAGCCGATCGGCAAGCGTCCCAACCGCAAGCGCGTAGGCGTCCGAATTATTGAATTTTTTGAGCACAATGAAATTGTCTGTGACGAGAAACGCCGGGCCGGCGGCCCCACTAGGGAAAAACAAAATCGCCTCGCCGACTGCGGGCAACGCCGTGCCGTCGGCGCGGCGCAGTCCGCGCATGGTCCATTGCGCGAATGTGCCGCGGCTTGAGCGGTAGTCGAAGCTTTGCGGCACTGTCACCTCGAACCCCCACGGAAGTTTTGGTTGCCAGCCCGATTGCCGCAGATAATTGGCTATCGAGGCGAGCACGTCCGGCACACTGTTCCAAATGTCGGCCGTGCCGTCGCCGTCGAAGTCGACCGCATATTTTAAATAGCTCGATGGCAGGAACTGTGGCTGGCCCATCGCGCCCGCGTAGGAGCCAAGGAATGCACTGCGCGGAAGTTGCCGCCGCTGCAGAATCTGCAAAGCTGCCAAAAGCTCGTTGCGGAATAGCGGATGCTGAAAGTGCGCAGCAGCAAGCGTCGCAATCGACCGAAATACATCCCAATGAGATGGGCTTTCCCCAAATGAAGATTCGACGCCCCAGATGCTCACGAGGATGTTCTGATCGACGCCGTATTTCTGTTCGATCGCCCGCAAAATGGCAGCCCATTGCGCTGATTTCCGTAAGCCGACACCAATGCGGGAAGGTGAGGCGAGGCTGGCAATATAGGGCCCGAACGGCTTGCCATATTCGGGAGCGTGCTGCCTTGCACCGAGCACGTTGGGATCTGGCGTCACACCGGCAAACGCTTCGGCGAAAGTCGCCGGGGCGATGCCCTGCCTTTGCGCGTCCGCGCGCAAGCCGTCGAGAAATGCCGCGAAAGAACTGCCGGTTTCGCCGTATGCGGTAACGCCGCCACACAGGAACGCCAGGGCCAGCGCCATCAACCGCCACATCATGTTTGCCTCATCAATGCCTAACCGGGCATGTAAGCGGCATGTAGGATGCCGATCACCATTAGGGATGCGGCAGGGCCGGTCAATTGACCGGGCGAGGGAGTTTGATGCGCAGCGTCGTCGTTACCGGCAGTTCGACCGGCATCGGCTGGGGAACTGCAAAGGTTCTTCTGCGTGAGGGCTTTCACGTGTTCGGCAGCGTGCGTAAAGTTGCCGATGCCGAGCGGCTCGCGGCCGAATTCGGCCCTCGCTTTACACCACTCATCTTCGATGTGACGGACGCGGAAGCGGTCAAGGCGGCCGCAGCCAAGGTACGCACAACGCTCGCAGGCGATCGGCTCGCGGGCCTGGTCAATAATGCGGGCGTAGCCATAGCCGGACCGCTGTTGCTTTTGCCGGTCGAGGCGTTCCGCCGTCAGATCGAGATCAACGTCACCGGCCTCGTCATCGTCACGCAGGCTTTTGCACCGCTTCTCGGTACTGACCCCACGCTTAAGGGTCCGGCTGGACGCGTCGTCAATATCGGCTCGGTGGGCGGGCGGATCGGCAATCCATTCCTCGCGCCATACAACGCCTCGAAATTCGCCCTCGAAGGCCTCTCGGAAAGCCTGCGACGGGAAATGCTGCTGTTTGGAATTGACGTGATC
>JASHSY010000167.1 GCA_030040825.1 Xanthobacteraceae bacterium | reverse complement strand
GGCGTTGACCGCGCATCGAGCACGACCAGATCCGCGTAAGCGCCCGGCGCGATGCTGCCAATCTCGCGCTCACGGCCGACCGCCGCGGCGTTTCTTCGCGTCATCAAATCGAAGGCGACGAGCGCCGGCAAATTCTGGCCTTGCAACTGCATCACCTTGTAGGCCTCGGCGGCGGTGCGCAGCATCGAGTAGGACGTACCGCCGCCCACGTCGGTGGCAAGCGCAATGCGTATGCCGGCGGCGTTCAGCCGCTCATAATCGAACAAGCCGCTGCCGATAAACAGGTTGGAGGTCGGGCAGAACACCGCGACCGATTGGCTGTCGCGCAACAGCGCGACCTCGGCCTCGGTCAGATGGATGCAATGGCCCATCAACGAGCGCGGGCCCAGCAGGCCGAAGCGGTCGTAAACCGCGGTATAGCTCGCGTCGGCGGGAAACAGCTTCTTGATGGCGGCGATCTCGCCGAGATTTTCGTCGAGATGCGTCTGCATCAAGGTAGTCGGAAATTCCCGCAGCAGCGCACCCAGTCCAGCAAGCTGCGCGTCGCTCGACGTAACGGCGAAGCGCGGAGTCACCGCGTAACGCTGCCGCCCGGTACCGTGCCAGCGGCGGATCAGGTCGCGGCTATCGGCAATGGCGCTGTTGGCCGGCGCCAGCAGTCCGGGCGGCCCGTTGCGGTTCATCACCGCGTTGCCGGCGATCATGCCGACATTGCGTTTGTGTGCGGCGGCGAACAATGCGTCGGCCGAAGCCGGATGTGCCGTGCAATAGGCGCATGCGGTGGTGGTGCCATTGCGCGCCAGTTCGTCGAGGAAAAAATCGGCATTGCGTGCGGCGTGCGCCGGATCGGCGAATTTCTGCTCTTCGACAAACGTATATTTCTCCAGCCATTCGAGCAGTTGCGCACCATAGGACGCGATCACCTGGGTCTGCGGATAATGGATATGCGGATCGATGAAGCCTGGCATGATCAGCGCGTCGGCGTGCCGCTCGACCGGCATATCCGCCGGTATATGCGCTGCGATATCTCTCGCCAGGCCAGCCGCTTCGATGCGGCCGTCCTTGACCAGCACGATGCCGTCGTCGATGTAGCGGTAGCTTTGCGCATCGCCGGCGCCGCGCGGCGTGCGCAGGAACGTCAGGACTCGGCCCCGGATCGCGCGCAAACTCAAGGCTCCACGTTCTGATCGCCTCGCCCTGGAAGGGGGAGGCCGGCGGCCGCAGGCCGCCGGGTGGGGGTCAAGCCGACCGTGTCAGAGACATTGACCCCTCCCCGGCGCGCTCCGCGCGCCGACCGTCCCCTTTCAGGAGAGGGAGAGGTCATGTGCACACGTTGAAACATGTTGCTCACTTGGCCGGCGCGCCGGCGGCAATCCACGACGCCAGGGTCAGCCGCTCGTCGTCGGTCATTCCGGTGACGTTGCCGGGCGGCATGAAGTTCGAGCGGACCGCAACGACATCGATAAGCGACGCGTGCAGCTTGATTTGCTCGTCGCTGTCGAGCAGTACCCCTTGGGGCGCAGCGGCGATGCCGGCCCAGACCGGTTCGGCGGCGTGGCACATGCTGCAGCGCGACGTGACGATGTCAGAAACTTGCGCGAATTTCGGCGTCGGCGGCAACGCGCCGGTGGTTGCCGCGCGCGGCCCGGCCGCTGAGAGCCAAATGATCACGGCAATGCCTGCCGCCGCAACTATCCAGGTCCACCACGGACTGCCGCTGCCGGCGTGTCGCGAATTGAAAAAATGCCGAATCACCGGCCCGATCGCCAGCACGATCGCGACGATGACCCAATTGAACCGCGTCGCGAAGAACAGCGGATAGTGATTGCTCAGCATCAGAAACACGACCGGCAAGGTCAGATAATTGTTATGTACCGAACGCTGCTTGCCGAGTTCGCCCCAGACCGGGTCGGGCTCCCTACCGGCGAGCATCGCGGCGACCGATTTCTTCTGATTTGGAATGATGATGATAAAGACGTTGGCCACCATGATCGTGCCGATTACCGCGCCGATCTGATTAAAGGCGCCGCGGCCGCTGAACACGTGGGTGAAGGCGTAAGTCAGCACCACCAGATAGACGTAGCCGACCAGCGCCAGCGCCACCTCGTGCTTGCCGAGCGGCGAGCGGCACAGTCCCTCATAGATCAGCCAGGAAACGACGAGGCTGACAAAGGCAAAGCCGGCCGCCTGCGCCACAGTCATGTCGAGCACCGACTTGTCGATCAGGAACAAGTCGGCGCCGAGATAATAAACGAGAACCAACAATGCGAAGCCGGATAGCCAAGTCGTGTAGGCTTCCCATTTGAACCAGGTCAGACTGTCCGGCATCTGCGCCGGCGCCACCAGATATTTCATCATGTGGTAAAAGCCGCCGCCGTGGACTTGCCACTCATCGCCCTTGACGCCGGCCGGCAAACCCGCCCGCGGCCTTAGACTGAGATCGAGGTGAATGAAATAAAACGAACTGCCGATCCAAGCGATGCCGGCGATGACGTGCAGCCAGCGGAGAATAGCGCCTGCGGCCTCAGCGAGAATAAGCTCCACGACGTCGGGTTCCCCTCGTGCCCCGCGGCAAATCTACAATGACAGAACCCGCACAAATTGCGCAAGCGGATTGCCGTGATGCGATTTCGGCCATTTTCCATTTCTGCCGGCTTTTGCTCGCGTCGTTTTTGTCGGATGATAGCTGGGGGAAAGGGCGACGACCGCCCCAACTTGATGGGACGATCCTTGCAGCGCAAATCGCAAGAAGCCTTGTAAAACGCGGGTAGGCGCAACGATTTTATGCTTGATGCGACGCCACAGGCCGGCTCCCTGCGGTCAGAACCGCTGCTGAGTGCCATTTCTATCAGCAAACGGTACGGCGATTTTCTCGCAAACGACGGTATCGATCTCGACTTATTTCCGGCGGAAATCCACGCGCTGCTCGGAGAAAACGGCGCCGGCAAATCGACGCTGGTAAAGATAATGTACGGACTGATCCAGCCGAGCGGCGGTGAACTGCGCTGGATGGGACGAAAGGTCGTGCTGAGCGGCCCATCGGAAGCGCGCAAGCTCGGTATCGGCATGGTGTTCCAGCATTTCACCCTGTTCGAGAATCTCACAGTGGCTGAGAACGTGGCCCTTGGCCTGCCGCCGAGCGAATCGTTCGCCGCCATTTCCGAACGGCTTGAAGAAACCGCGCGCGTCTATGGTTTGCCGCTCGATCCAAAGCGCGAAGTGTGGCGACTGTCGGTCGGCGAGCGCCAGCGCATCGAGATCGTCCGCGCGCTCCTGCAAAATCCGAAGCTTTTGATCCTCGACGAACCGACCTCGGTGCTCACGCCGCAGGAAGCCGATCTGCTGTTCGTCGTGCTGGGGCGGCTCAAGAGCGAGGGACGCGGTATCCTCTACATCAGCCACAAGCTCGACGAGGTCAAACGGCTGTGCGATACGGCGACGATTTTGCGCGGCGGCAAGAAGGTGGCGACCTGCGATCCGCGCCAGGAAACCGCCGCGTCGCTGGCGCGCATGATGGTCGGCGGCGAAATCGGCGAGGTAAAATCCGCCTCCCGCGGTTCCATGGTGCAGCCGCGGTTGATCGTCCATAGGCTTTCGCTGGCGCCGGACGATCCGCATGGCACCTACCTCGAAGACGTTTCGCTCGAAGTGTGTGGTGGCGAGATTGTCGGCATCGCCGGCGTCTCCGGCAATGGCCAGGATGAGTTGTTCTCCGCATTGTCCGGCGAGCGGCTCGCGCCCGCGCAAGGCGCCGTGGTCATCGACGGCAACGCGGCCGGCTTGCTTGACGTGACCGAACGCCGGCGTATGGGAGCAGCTTTTGTGCCGGAAGAGCGGCTCGGTCATGGCACCGCGCCGCGCATGAAATTGTCCGAGAATGCGCTGCTGACCGGTCACGCCGCGAGCGGCATGGTGAAGAAGGGCTTCATCGACAAGCCGGCGACGCTCGCCCACGTCGATCGCACCACGAAATCGTTCGATGTTCGCAAGGCCAAGCGCGACCCCGAAGCGGTAAGCCTATCCGGCGGTAATTTGCAGAAATTCATCGTCGGCCGCGAGATCCTGCGCGAACCCGGCGTGCTTGTCGTCAGCCAGCCGACCTGGGGCGTCGATGCCGGCGCCGCGGCAGTGATCCGCCAGGCGCTGATCGATCTCGCCGGCCGCGGCACCGCGGTTCTGGTCATCAGCCAGGACCTCGATGAATTGGCCGAAATTGCCGATCGCATCGCGGTAATGTTCCATGGCCGGCTATCGGCGCCGCTCAATGCCGCTGAGGCAACGCGAGAGAAGCTCGGATTGATGATGGGCGGCGCGCGGCCGGAACGGGCCGTCGAAGACCAAGAGGCGAAGCATGCAATTGGTGCTTGAAAGGCGCGCGGAACGCTCGACCGTCGTCGCCATTGCGTCGCCGCTGATTGCAATCGCGCTCACGCTGGTGACGATCGGGATTTTGTTTGCGATTATCGGCAAGAGTCCGATCGAAGCGCTTCGCGTGTACTTCGTTGAACCGTTGACCGATCCGTACCCGTTTTTTTTACAGCAGGAGATCGCCGTCAAAGCCACCCCGCTGGTGATGATCGCGGTCGGGCTATCGCTCTGTTATATCGCCAACATCTGGAACATCGGCGCCGAAGGACAATTTCTGGTCGGCGCGGTGTGCGGCAGCTGGCTTGCGGTCAAGACCAACGGCACCGACGTCGGTCATTGGGTGCTGCCGGTCATGCTGATCCTCGGCGCGCTCGGCGGCGCGATCTACGGCCTCATTCCGGCGTTGTGCCGGGTGTATTTCGGGGCCAGCGAAATCCTGACCAGTCTGATGCTGGTCTACGTCGCCAACCTTGGGCTGGACTATATGGTCCGTGGCCCCTGGCGCGACCCGCACGGGCTCAATTTCCCGACCACCGCGGCGTTCGATCCGGCGGCGAGCATCGGCACCCTGTTCGAAGGCCCCGGACGGCTGCATGCCGGTTCTATTATCGCGCTGGTCGTCGTTATGCTCGGCGCTGTGATGCTCGGCCGCACGCTGATGGGCTTTCAAATCAGGCTGGTCGGCGCCGCCCCGCGGGCCGCACGCTTCTCCGGTTTCGACACCAACAAGCTGGTGTTGTTCACCTTCGCGGTTTCCGGCGCACTGGCAGGCCTTGCCGGCATCGTCGAGGTGGCCGGGCCGATCGGCCATCTCGATCCGGGCGTCGCATCAGGCTACGGCTTCACCGCCATCATCGTCGCGTTTCTCGGCCGGCTCAATCCGATCGGCATCCTGTTCGCCGGTCTGTTCCTGGCGCTGACCTTCATCGGCGGCGAAGGCGCGCAAATTGCGCTCAAAGTGCCGCTCGATCTCACCAAGGTGTTTCAGGGCATTTTGCTGTTCTACGTGCTGGCCTGCGACTCTCTCATCGCCTACCGCGTTCGCCTGCTGCGAACGGCGCGCAAAGTCGCCCCCGCCAATGCTTGAAACGCTGATCAATATCTTTCATCTGATCTTTTCCGAGAGCTTCATCCTCACGGTGGTGACAGCCTCGACGCCGCTGCTGCTGGCTTCGTCCGGCGAACTGATGGTGGAGCGTTCGGGCGTCCTCAATCTCGGCGTCGAGGGCATGATGATCGTCGGCGCGGCGTGCGGCTTTGCCGGCGCCTGGCTGTCAGGGTCGATCTTGGTGGGCGCTCTGTCCGGTATTATTGCCGGCGCTGCATTGTCGGGGATGTTCGGAATTCTCACGCTGGGGCTTGCGGTCAATCAGGTGGCGACCGGACTAGCGCTGACCATTTTCGGCGTCGGCCTTTCCGGTCTCATCGGTGCGAAGTTCGTCGGCGAAAAAATCGCCCCGGCCGCGCATCTGCATCTGCCGATGCTCACGGATCTTCCCGGCGTCGGCCGCATTCTGTTTGGCGAAGACCCGTTCGTGTACGTTTCGGTCGCGCTTATCATCGGCATCTGGCTGTTTCTCTACCGCTCGCGCCCCGGCCTCGTGCTGCGCGCGGTCGGCGACAATCACGCCTCGGCGCACGCGCTCGGCTATCCGGTGCTGCGCATCCGCATGCTCGCGGTACTGTTCGGCGGCGCGTGCGCGGGGCTTGCCGGCGCGTATCTGCCGCTCGCCTATACGCCGTTCTTCATTCCCGGCATGACCTCAGGGCGGGGATGGATCGCGCTCGCGCTGGTGGTATTCGCCTCCTGGCGACCGGGGCGGTTGGTGATCGGCGCTTATCTATTCGGAGCGGTGAGTATTTTGGGTCTAGCCCTGCAGCCGCTGCAATTGGGTATTCCCCAGCAAGTGATGAACATGCTGCCGTATCTTGCCACCGTCGTCGTTCTCGTGTTGATTTCAAGGGCGCGTGGTACCGCCGGGTCCGCTGCGCCTGCGTCGCTTGGGCTGGTGTTCGTGCCCGACCGTTGATCGTCCTGCATACGCCCGTCGTTATCAACCCGGAGCGAAATCATGAAAAAGCTAAACATCATTGCGGTCCTCGCCGTCCTTGTGTTGGGCGTGATGACCTTTGGCGCCGTCCATGCCGCCGACAAGCTGAAGGTGGGATTCATCTATGTCGGTCCGGTCGGCGACCTCGGCTATACCTACCAGCATGAAGTCGGCCGTCGCGCCCTGCAAAAGGCGCTGAACGACAAAGTCGAGACTACCTATCTGGAAAACGTGCCGGAAGGCGCCGACGCCGAACGCGCGATCGAACAACTCGCCCGCGCCGGCAACAAGCTTATCTTCACCACCTCGTTCGGGTTCATGGACGCGACCGTGAAAGTAGCGGCCAAATATCCGAACGTGTTCTTCGAACACGCTACCGGCTTCAAGCGCGCCAAGAATCTCGCGACCTACGCGGCGCGCTTCTATGAAGGCCGCTATATCCAAGGCCAGATCGCCGGCAAGATGACCAAATCCAACATCATCGGCTACATCGTGTCGTTTCCGATCCCGGAAGTGATCTCGGGCATCAACGCCACCATGCTCGGCGCACAGAGCGTCAATCCGAACGTCAAGTTCAAGATCATCTGGGTCAATTCCTGGTTCGACCCGGGCAAGGAAGCCGACGCCGCCAAGGCGCTTATCGACCAAGGCGCCGACATCTTGACGCAACACACCGACTCGCCGGCTGCAATGCAGATCGCGGAGCAGCGCGGCATCCACGCGTTCGGCCAATCGTCCGATATGATCAAGTTCGGGCCGCACGCGCAGCTCACGGCCGACACCGACTATTGGGGCAACTATTATATCGACCGCGCCAAGCTGGTGCTCGACGGCAAGTGGAAGTCGGACGACACCTGGGATGGTCTCGACAAGGGCATGGTTGTGATGGCCCCCTATACCAACATGCCCGACGACGTGAAGGCGATGGCCAAGAAGACGGAAGAGGCCATACGGACGCACGCGCTGCATCCGTTCAAGTGCCCGATCGTCGATCAGAATGGCAAGACGGTGGAATGCAAGGGTGGCGACCGCCTCGACAACGGTCAGATCCTGAGCATGAACTGGTACGTCAAAGGGATCGACGACAAGGTGCCGGGCCAGTAATCGGGTCCGATATTGTGGTTCATCAGCGACGGTGCGGCCGGGCTTGTCCCGGCCGCAATCGTTTTGCGCCTCACCCCTGAAGCTTGCGCACCGCCGCGGAGTGCCGCCGCATCAGGCCCGTAAGGTTGCGGCCGGCAATGCCGGCGAGTTGGCTTGGATCAGCGGTTGTGCTTGGGCGGTGCAGCTGACTTATCAACAGGCGCGGCAAAGTTATCAACATATGTCGTTTTTGCATGCGTCGTGGTTCCATAGGGAATGGCTCGCATGCGTGAGGAACGGCCCTTACGACCCAAGGGTTTGTTCCACATGAAAACACCAGAGCAATATCGCAAGTTTGCAGAGGATTGTCAGCGCTGGGCCCGGGAGGCGAAGACCGAGGTGCAGCAAAAACTTCTT
>JASHSY010000166.1 GCA_030040825.1 Xanthobacteraceae bacterium | reverse complement strand
TCGAGTCCCGGCCAGACGCGAACGCGCGCGTCGAAGGTATCGCCGTCGATGATGCGCAACACGTCGACCGGATAAGTGAACTGGAGATTTGGCGACGATCGTAAGACCGCATCAACGCCGTGCACCGACGCGGGCGCCGCACCGGCATGCGTTGGGTGCTGCGTCATTGGCGGCCGCAACGTCGCCCCTGCCGCAAGGCCAATCGCGAAGATCACGGCCGCGGCCGCGGCCGCAACCAACCCGCTGCGCTGCCGCGATCCGAATGACGCGAAGGACAAATGATGCGCGAAGGTCACCAACTCGTCCTGATTGTATGTAAGGTAAAAACGATCTTAAATTGCAGGATTATATTCTTCTATCTGCGGAATAAAGTCAAGATTGCGACGCCCGTCAGCCTAAAAATCCGAGGTAAGTCCGTCCTTTTCCCAATCGCCGTAACGAGTGGGCTCAGGACCCTCACGGCCCGGCACTTCCTTCGGCCGATCCGCGGCTTTCGCCTCGTTCGCTGCGCGGCGTGCCGCGGCTTCGGCGAGCGCATGCTCGGCGGCCGGGCTCAGCTTTCGCTTGGCATCGGCGGCGGAATTTGGTGCGGCGTCCTTGGGGCGCGGCTTCGGTAGAGGCTGATCGGTTGGCATTGCCCGTGAGTTGGCGTAGCCCTGCCCCGCACGCAAGGAGGAATTTCGCAACGTGAAAGGCGCGCGCCGGCGCAAAGCTCGTTACGCCGATCCTGCCGCTGCACCGGGATTTGCCACGCGTGCGCTGGCCGCTGAAATTCTCGAAAGCGTGCTGCGCCGGCGCCGGGCGTTCGATGAGGAGATCAACCGCAGCGCGGTGCAGGCGGCCCTTGCGGAGCTGGAAGAACGCGATCGCGGGCTAACGCGCGCGCTGGCGGCGACCGTGTTGCGTCGGCTCGGAACCTTACGCCACCTCATCGGCGCCCTGGTCGAACGCGGATTGCCGGCAAAGGCCCCGCGCGTGGAGACCACCCTCCTGCTTGGTGCGGCGCAAATTCTTTTTCTCGACGTGCCCGATCATGCCGCCGTTGATCTTTCGGTGCGGCTTGCCCAGGCAGACCGGCAGGCCATGCATTTCGCGGCTTTGGTGAACGCGGTGCTCCGTCGCGTTGCACGCGAAGGCGCCGAGCGGCTTGCGGCGCTCGATACCGTCATGCTCGATACGCCGCCATGGTTGATGGCGCGCTGGATCGGCGCTTATGGCGAGGCGACGGCGCGCGCCATAGCCGCCGCCAACGGCCGCGAGCCGGCGCTCGATTTGACGGTGAAGAGCGACCCCGAACACTGGGCCGTACAGCTCGGCGGCCGCGTGCTGCCGACGGGTTCGGTACGCACGGTTGTGCCCGGCGCCGTTACCGCCCTGCCCGGTTTTGCCGAAGGCGCCTGGTGGGTGCAAGACGCCGCAGCCGCCCTGCCCGCGCGCCTGTTCGGCGATATCGCCGGATTGCGTGTCGCCGATCTGTGCGCGGCGCCGGGCGGCAAAGCGGCACAACTCGCTGTCGCCGGCGCCCACGTCACCGCGGTCGATCGCGCACCGGCGCGCGTGGCGCGCCTACGCGAAAACCTGAGCCGGCTTCACCTTGATGCCGAAATCGTCTGCGCCGAGGTCGAAAAATGGGACGCCGAACCGTTCGATGCGGTGCTGCTTGACCCACCTTGCTCATCGACCGGTACCGTCCGCCGCCATCCCGATGTGCCGTGGCTGAAAAGCTTAGCCGACATCGAGAAGCTTGCCGCGCTGCAGCGCCGGCTGATCGGACGCGCGGTCGCGCTGACCAAGCCGGGCGGCACCATCGTTTATTGCACGTGTTCGCTCGAACCGGAGGAAGGCGAGAACATTGTCGCCGCTTTGCTCGCCCATACTGACGATGTGCGGCGCGCGCCGATCGCCGCTCTGGAAGTCTTCGGGCAGGCAGAGTTCATCACAAAAGATGGCGATCTGCGCACCCTGCCCTGCCATTTTCCCGATGCCGATTCGCGCTTCTGCGGCCTCGACGGCTTCTACGCCGCGCGGCTGATAAAGCGTTAGAATACCAGCGGAAAAGCGCCTCTTATTGGCCGTCGCGGCGGCATTCCGTTATGGTCGGCGAGCCGGCAGCGAAGTCCTGCCGCAGGAGAGGGCAAGCGCGGTAATGGCGCGCGTTTCATTCGCGAACCAGGCGAAGCTCGCTTGGCTTCTGCTGCGCGGCGCGTTGCGGCAGCTTGCCGGCCGGATTAACGGCCACCCAGTGCTGCGTTGGCCAATCACGCCGCTTAAGGCCGACCGGCTGCTGATTGCACCGCAGGAGCTTCGCACCGCCGACGCCACGCGCGCCGCCGAAATTTATTCCGGCCGCTTTGCTTTCGTTGGCAAGGTCGTGGTCTGCGACGATCGCTCGATCTTCGAAATAACGCCGCCATCGGAGGAATGGGCAGCCGCGCTGTTGGGCTTTTCCTGGCTCCGCCATTTGCGGGCCGCCGATTCCGCCATCACCCGCGCCAATGCGCGCGCGCTGATCGATGAATGGATCGGCTACCAAGGCGCATGGCATCCGCTTGGCTGGCGGCCGGACGTGCTATCGCGCCGGATCATTTCCTGGCTCAGCCAAGCGCCAATGCTGCTGCAAGACGCCGACATGCGGTTCTATCGGCGGTTCGTCAGGAGCCTGGTCCGCCAGGTACGCTATCTGCGCCATACCGCCGGCGACGCGCATCGCGGCGTGGCGCGCATGCAGGCGGCGATCGCGCTCAGCTACGCCGCGCTCTGCATCGCCGGTCAAAGCCGCCACATTAAATCGACCACCGCCCGACTGGTCGCCGAGCTCGAGCGGCAGATCCTGCCCGACGGCGGACACGTCAGCCGCGATCCAGGCGCCATCGCTGAAGTGCTGCTCGAATTGCTGCCGCTGCGCCAGGCATTTGCCGCGCGCAACATAGCGCCGCCGCAGGCGCTGCTGGGCGCCATCGAGCGTATGATGCCGATGCTGCGCTTCTTCCGCCATTCAGACGGCACACTCGCGCATTTCAACGGGATGGGCCCGACGCCGGCCGAGTTGTTGATGACGCTGCTCGCCTATGACGAGACGCGCGGCGCGCCGCTGTCGAACGCGCCATACTCCGCTTATCAGCGGCTGGAAGCCGGCAACGGTGTTTTGATCATGGACACCGGCCGTGCGCCGCCGATCGAGATGAGCCTCGACGCGCATGCCGGGTGCTTATCGTTCGAATTTTCCTCCCCCAAACGAAATCTCATCGTCGTCAATTGTGGAATGCCGGCAATGGCGCGCGACGAATGGCGGCGGCATGCACGCGCAACTGCTGCGCATTCGACTGTGACGTTCAACGACACGTCGTCGGCGCAATTTGTCGAAACACCTGTGTTGCGGCGGGTGCTCGGCGGCTCGCCAATGCTGGGCGGACCACGGCACGTGTCCACGGTACGCGAGGAGGGTCCCGGCACGATTGTACTGCGCGCCAGCCATGACGGTTACGCGGCCGCTTATGGCGTGGTGCACCAGCGCACGCTGACGCTTGCGGCCGACGGGACGCGGCTTGAAGGCGAAGACCTGTTCCTTGCTGCCGACGGCGGGGCGCAGCTGCACAGCAGCCAAGACCAGTACACGGTCCGCTTCCATCTGCATCCGCTGGTCAAGGCGACCCGGCTGACCGACGGACACGGCGTGCTGCTGGTGATGCCCAACAAGGAAGTGTGGACCTTCAGTGCCGGCGATCATCACATCCAGCTCGAGGACGGCGTATATCTTTCCGGCAACAATGGGCCACGCCGCGCCGCACAGCTCATCATCAAGGGGCAGGCGCGTTCAACGCCACGCGTGAGCTGGAGCTTTCAGCAATCCAGCCAAGGCGCGGCCGCAACCGCCGCTACCGCGCGGCGCACGCGCGACAAAGAGCCGAGGTTGCCGTTGTGAATGACGAAACACGGAAGCGAGTGTAGAGAGAGGTTATGACCGAGCATCTGCGCCGCGCCGCGCGCGCCCTCATCTCCGTGTCCGACAAGACCGGGGTGATCGAATTTGCCCGCGCACTGGCAGGCTACGGTATTGAGCTCATTTCGACCGGCGGAACGCGCAAAGCGCTGAGCGACGCCGGGCTTAACGTGCTCGATATTGCCGATATCACCGGTTTCCCCGAAATGATGGATGGCCGGGTCAAGACCCTGCACCCGGCTGTGCATGGCGCGCTACTCGCAATCCGGGCCAATGCCACCCACGCCGAAGCTATGCGCGCGCACAAGATCAGTCCGATCGATCTGATCGTGGTCAATCTCTATCCGTTCGAGCAGACCGTGGCCTGCGGCGCAGACTTTGCCGACTGCATCGAAAACATCGACATCGGCGGTCCGGCAATGATCCGCTCCGCCGCCAAGAATCATGGCGATGTCGTGGTGCTGGTCGAACCGGCCGATTACGGCGCGGTGCTTGGCGAATTTGCGCAGCACGGCGGCATGACCACGCTTTCGTTGCGCCGGCGGCTCGCGGCCAAGGCCTATGCGCGCACGGCCGCCTACGACACCGCGATCGCCAACTGGTTCGCCGGCGAACTCGGCGAAACGGCGCCCGATTACCGGACCGTCGGCGGGCGGCTAATCGAGGCGCTGCGCTACGGCGAGAACCCCCATCAAACCGCGGCGTTCTATCGCACCGACGCGGCGCGCGCCGGCGTCGCCACCGCGCGGCAAGTACAGGGCAAGCAGCTTTCCTACAACAACATCAACGACACCGACGCGGCTTACGAATGCGTCGCCGAGTTCGATCCAAAACGGACCGCAGCCTGCGCTATCATCAAGCACGCCAATCCATGCGGCGTCGCCGAAGCCGACAGTCTGGTCGCCGCCTACCGGCAGGCGCTTGCCTGCGATCCGGTTTCCGCCTTTGGCGGCATTGTCGCACTTAACCGCACGCTCGACGCCGAAGCGGCGCGCGCCATCACCGAAATCTTCACCGAAGTCATCATCGCGCCGGACGCGACCGAAGAAGCAATCGCCATTGTCGGCGCGAAGAAGAATCTGCGGCTCCTGCTTGCCGGCGGCTTGCCCGATCCGCGCGCTGCCGGGCTCACGGCCAAGACCGTAGCCGGGGGGCTGTTGGTACAATCGCGGGACAATTCCGTGGTGGACGATATGGAATTGAAAGCAGTGACCCAACGCGCGCCGACCAACGCGGAGCTGCGTGATCTGCGTTTCGCGTTCCGCATCGCTAAGCACGTCAAATCGAACACCATCGTCTATGCCAAGGATTCCGCGACGGTCGGCATCGGTGCCGGGCAGATGAGCCGGATCGATTCCGCGCGTATCGCCGCACGCAAAGCCGAGGACGCCGCCCGCGAGACCAAGCGCAAGGAGCCGGCAACCAAGGGTTCGGTGGTCGCCTCCGATGCTTTCTTTCCGTTTGCCGACGGACTACTCGTCGCCGTTGAGGCCGGCGCCACCGCCGTTATTCAGCCGGGCGGCTCAGTACGCGACGATGAGGTGATCAAGGCTGCCGACGATCACGGCATCGCCATGGTGTTCACCGGCATCCGGCATTTCCGGCATTAGGCCCGTTGTCGGCCGATCCGTTATTGATTCTCAGAGATAAGCTTCGACGGTCGGTCTTGCGGCAACGGCGGCCAGTAAACCACGCGCACGCGGCCGACGCCGGAGAAATGCAGCGCCTTGGCCGCGCCGCGGCTGAGATCGATATCCCGGCCGCGAACGAACGGGCCGCGATCGTTGACGACGACTTCCGCTGCATTGCTGCCGTAATAAACAATAAGGCGCGTGCCGAACGGCAGGCTTCGGTGGGCGACCGTCATCGCATCCGGATCGAATTTCCGGCCGGCCGCAACGCGGCTGCCTTGCGAATAGACCGATGCAACCATCCGGCCGGTGGCTTTTGGTTTAGCGACGTAGCGGGATACAGGCTCTGCCTGCGCCGCCGTGGACAGCGCGACACAGACCACCACCGCTGTAAGCATTCGCACCGCGAACATGTGGGAATACCCCGGTGGTTTCAGCGAACTTCGAGGCGGCAGCAAAAACGGCAGGCGAGGCAGAAACAAGCCCGGCCCATGATGCTCCCTCACGCTGGCCACATCCGTCGAGCACGCATTTAAGCGCCTCATTGTCGAGGCGGCAATGCGGGCTGTTACGGGTCTGCCAATTACGGAAATAAAGGTTACGGCGGCGGCGAACTTACCGCCGGCGCTTTACACCGAAGACGTGATCCACTGCTCAAGCTTCTGCTTGGGAGCGGCGCCGACTTGGCGCGAGGCGAGCTGGCCACCCTTGAACAGCATCAGTGTCGGGATCGACATGATGCCGTACTTGGTCGTGGTCGCCGGATTCTCGTCGACATTGAGCTTGACGATCTTGACCTTGCCGCCGAGCGAACTGGAGATTTCCTCCAGCGCCGGGCTGATCGTCCGGCACGGACCGCACCACTCGGCCCAGAAATCCACCACAACCGGCCCAGAGGCCTTGAGCACATCCTGATCGAAGGTTGCGTCCGTCACTTTATCGACCATGGAAACCTCGCTGCTCCGGGAAATCTGGAAGGGTTACCGAACGTAAGAAGGGCATCGCAAGCCGTCAAGGGAGCCTCACCGGACCGTCGCCGAGCCCGTGATTTCGGTCAATTTGGCATCCATCGCCGCTTCCGGAACGTCGACGAGTTGCGGGCCGGCCGTATACAGGAGTGCCGCGCGAATCGCTCGATTCGGGAAAATGCGCGAAAGGACGCCGCGGTAAAGCGCAAGCTGAGCAACATACGGTGGCGGAATCTCCGCAGTCTGACGGGGCACGGTCCGGTCGGTCTTGTAGTCGGCGATCAGCACCGAATCGCCCGTCACCACCAGGCGGTCCACCTGGCCCGATACGCCGATCGGCGTTTCGCCCGTGCGCGCAATGCGGCCGACAATCGGCACTTCAGGACGGCTTCCCGGCGCAAATACTTCGGCAAAGACCAGATCGTTGAGAATAGCGACCACCTGCCGCGCCATCTCCGTTCGTTCGCCTGACGAAAAATCGGCCGCGGCGTTTCTGAGATAGCCCTCGATGGCCGCCTTGCGGGCGGCTTCTGGAATGTCGGGCAACGATTGCATCAGCCGATGCACGATGCGGCCGCGCTGGAGCGCCTTGCGGCGCTCCGTGATCGAGCCTTGCGTACGCGCAAATGTGCGGCCGATCTCTTGCTCGAAAGCCGAAGACGGCGTTTTCCGCTCCAGCGGCGGCGTTTCTGGCGGCGCATCCTCCCGTAGCCAAGCCGGGAATTCTCGCCGCGGGGCGCTCGCCATCGGCTCGGCGGCTCGTGTTGGTGTGAGCGCGGCACCGGGCGGCCTGCGATAGCGCCAGACCTTCTCACCGCCTTCCTCTTCCTCGACCAAGAGCGGCTTCAGCGGCTCATAGATTAGATTATACCAGCAATTTCGCGGCGGACGGTTGAGACCTTCAGCGCCGCAAATAATCAGCCGCCCTGCAGCCCGGGTCATGGCGACGTAAAGAAGCCGCCGATATTCGTCCTCGGTTTCGGAATTCGCCTGCGCGCGCGCGGTCGCCACCGGATCAACGTCGTCGGCCTTGCGGCCGGCCCAGATGATTGCGCCATCGGCCAACTGCAACAATCGCGGCGGCTTGATCACCGGCAGCGTGACGGTGTCGGCGAGGATCACCACCGGCGCTTCCAGGCCCTTGGCGCCGTGTACCGTCATGACGCGGACCTCGTCGCGGCGGATTTCCATGTCGCGTTTGACTTCGGCGCGCGCGTCGCGCAGCCAGGTGAGGAAGGCTTGCAACGAGGCCGTCTCGCGCTTCTCGTATTCGAGCGCGACATTGACGAACTCGTCGAGGGCATCGTTGGCTTCGAGGCCGAGCCGCGCCAGGAAACGGCGGCGCGCACCGCCCTCGCCGAGCAGGCGCGCGTAGAATGAAAATGGCGGCTCGTTCCGCGCCGCCTGTTCCAGTGCATTGAGCTGCGCGGCGGCTTTGGCAAAGATCGGATTGTCTTGCGCCTTGCGCGCCAGCGCGGCGCGGAGCGAGTTGCGCCCACGGTCGTACGCAAGATCGTAGAGATCCCGATCCTCGAAGCCGAACAGCGGGCTGCGCAGTACCGTCGCCAGCGCCAGATCGTCGTCCGGCAAAAGTAGCGCGTCGGCCAGCGCGATGAGGTCCATGACCGCGATGTGCTCGGTGAGCATGAGGCGGTCGGCGCCGGCGACTTCGACGCGCTGATTCTTCAGCGCGCGGATGATGGCCCCGAACAATTCGCCACGCTGGCGCACGAGGATGAGTACGTCTCCGGGGGACGTTTTCTTCGCATCGACCATACGCCGGACATTGCGCGCAATCCGGCGAGCAAGTTTCACGCGCGAACTCGTTTCGCTCACGGTGTCGAAGGGCGCATCCCAGCCTTCCTTGCTGTCGTCGCGCTCATCGGGCTGTTCCAGCTCCCAAAGCTCGACCACGCTTGGCGCAGCGCCCGGCAGCGCGTTGTGCGGCGGAAAGCCGCCGGTGTCGGAGGCGGTGACGCTGGCCGCCATATCCGCAGACGCGAACACCTTATCCACCGCTTCGAGGATGGCTTCGCCGGAGCGGAACGAATATTCGAACCTGCTCTCGACGAATTTCAGTCCGCTGTTTTCATGCGCGCGCTGGAAATGGCGCCGCATGTTGTCGAATTCCTTGGGCGCGGCCTGCTGGAACGAATAAATCGACTGCTTTTCATCCCCCACCGCGAACATCGTGCGCGTGACGCTGCGCGCGCCGGCGCCGGCGGTGAATTCCGCGGTGAGCCGGCGGACGATGTCCCATTGCTTGCGGCTCGTGTCCTGCGCTTCGTCGACCAGCACGTGATCGATGCCGAGGTCGAGCTTGTAATGCACCCACGCGGCGCCGAATTCGGACAACAACGCCAGCGCCTTGTCGATCAGGTCGTCGTAATCGAGCAAGCCGCGCCGTTTCTTCTCCTTGTCGTAGCGCGTGAGCACCTCGTACGCGACCGTGACCAGCGCGACGCTGCGGTCGCGGCTGAACACGGCGCGGCGGCGGGCGAGCAAGGCGCACACCCGCTGTTGTTCGGCCCTTAGCCGTTCGGCCAACGCCGCGGCGGCGACCGATTTGGACACAATAGACTTGCGCGGAGTGCGCTCGGCGCTTGTGCAAAAAATGTCGAGATACGTCTCGACGCGCTCGGCGCCGGACAGCGCTGCAAGGCGCGCAAAGCGGGCGGCTTGCTCGCAATCGGTCTTGCCGCCGCGCGCCAGCGCTTTTGCTATCGCCGCCCATTCTGACAGCGCAATGACTTCACCCGAAAAGTAGGCGGCTTCGATCGCCTCGATGCTGTCCGACCGATCGACGCCGAGCAAGTTCGACAAATTTGCGGTGGCCGTCTCGATGCTGCCCGCATCGCGCACCCAGCGCATCACTGCGTCACGCCGCCCGATCGCTTCGCGCACCACGTCGCGGAAGGTCTGGTCGGCAGCCGCGGTCATGGCGGTGTCGAGAGCGCGGGCAAGATCGCTTCCAGGGCTGCGCGCCCCCTCCAGCAGGACATTGAGCGTCAGCCGCTCCAGCAGCTCCGATTGCTCGGCCTCGTCGAGCACGGAAAATCGCGCGGCAACGTCGGCCTCGAAGGGAAACTGGTGCAGGAGCTGGGTGCAGAAGGCGTGGATGGTCTGCACCTTGAGGCCGCCCGGCGTTTCCAGCGCGCTCGCGAACAGCCTCCGCGCCAGCGCGCGGCGCTGGGCGTCCGGTGCAAAGCCGGCGCTATCGTGGATCGCCTTATCGAGCTTGCCGTCGTCATAAGTCGTCCACTCGGCCAGCGTGTCGAAGACGCGCTTCGCCATATTGGCCGCCGCAGCCTTGGTGAAGGTGATGCAGAGGATTTTTTCCGGCTCGACGCCGTTGAGCAGCAGATTGATCACGCGGCGCACCAGCACGTGGGTCTTGCCCGAACCCGCATTGGCGGCGACCCACGCCGAGATGCCGGGATGGGAGGCTTCGCTCTGCTTGCGCTTCACCTCATCCGGAATTTTATCGGGCGTTATCATTCACCGCCCCAGATGTCGTCGATCTCGCCGCCGCTTGCCGACCATTCCTTCACCCGCGCCAGATGATCGTAGTCGCCGTAACGCGTGGCCCACATCGGATTGACCAGCGAGCGATAGGGCTCACTGTCATCGTCGAAGCGTCGGGCTAGCTCGGTGAGCTTTTGCAGCGCGTGATCGGCCTGGCTGTCGGTTGTCCCTTTCTCGAACGCGATCAGCTTCGGCTCGCCGGGCAGCGCACCGCCCTTGAGCAGGACATAGCCGACCTGCGCCACCGAGCTGCCGCCAGCGATGTCCTTGAATCCTCCGCTGCGCAGGATCGCGGCTTCGAGCGTGAGCTGCGGCGCCAGCCCCGTGCGTACCTGCTTCTCGGTACGCGCCGAACCGGTCTTGTAATCGAGAATGACGTAGCGGCCATCGGCGTGCCGCTCGATGCGATCGGCGCGCCCGGTGAGCTTGAACACGCCCTCCTTCAGCGGAATGTCGATCTCGCCGGAAATCTCGGCGGCGATGGTCTTGATGCTCGGACGCCGTACCACCTCCCAGGCGGCAAACCAGTGAGCGATGCGCACGAACCGCGGCCACCAGAAGGCGCTCGTTTCCGGAAAATCCTCGAGCGGCGCGAAGTGCGGCTTGCCGAGCTCGATGAGAACCGCCGCGGGGTTGTCCGGCAGGGCGTCGGCGTAACGCTGGGTGAAATCGCCGACCGCGTTGTGAATGATGGTGCCGCGCTCGGCGGCGCCCGGCGACATATCGACCGGATCGAGCGGCGCCAGCCGCAAGATGTATTTGGCGTAGATCGTGTAGGGATCGCGCAGCCAATCCTCGACTGCGGTCACCGAAAGCGCCTTCGGCCGCGCCGCGCGCGGCGGTTTCGGCGCCGGTTGCGGTGCGGGCTGGGGAGACCTTTGCGGCCGGTCGAGTTCGCGCGCCCAGGCGAGATACGCGCCACCGCGATCGACCGCGGTCTGCCAACGCCGCTCGCCGGTGACAGCCGCTAGCCGCTGGACGAAACGCGACGGCACGGTGGGCGCGCCAGCGACCTTGGCCGAGTGGCTCAGGATCACTTCGCGCGCGCCGAGCATTTGCGCGAAGTCGTGGGCGCTCAGGCCGACACGCCGCTCCGGTTGATCGAGACCAAGCTGCTGTCGCATCGGCCGGCTGAGCCACGCATCCGAACGGCTTTCCGGCGGCCAGGTTCCTTCGACCAAGCCACCAAGCACGACGCGGTCGCTGTCTGTCAGACGCGCTTCGACGGTGCCGAAGATGCGCACCTGCGCGCCGGACTGCGGCGGCGGCCTGACCTGGCGGCCGGCGAGCATTGCGGCGAAAAGCTCGGCATAGTCGGACGCGTCGACCAGGAGATCGGCAGCGGCCTGGCTGGCGGCGAGCTCATCGAACGCTTCGGCGAGCCTCGCGCCGTCGGAGCCGGCAA
>JASHSY010000165.1 GCA_030040825.1 Xanthobacteraceae bacterium | reverse complement strand
TTGAGCAGTTCCGGCATCGCCTCGGCGGTGGCGCGCTGGAAGTCATGCATCAAAATGATGCCCTTGCCGTGCTTCTCGAGCTTGCTCATGACCGACTTGATGACCTGTTCGGGCTTATGCAGCTTGAAGTCGAAGGAATCGAGGTCGGTCGAGAAGGTCGCGATGTTGCGCTCGGCGAGATAAGCGAGCAAAGCCGGTGGGTGCTGCAAATCCGGGAAGCGGAAGAATGGGGCGATCGGGGCGCCGCCGGCTGCCGCGTGCACGGCGCTGAAACCCATTTCAATTTCCTGCTTCGCGAGTTCGATGTCGCTGGCGTAGGGATTTTTCGCGAGATCCTTATGCGACCAGGTATGGGTGCCGACGGTCATCCCGGCTGCCACCACCTCCTTGGTCAACTCCGGATGCCACATCGCATGCTCGCCGATTTCGAAGAAGGTCGCCTTGAGGCAATTGTCGGCAAGCGCCTTGAGTACGGCGGCGGTGTTTTCCGGCCACGGCCCGTCATCGAATGTGAGCACGACTTCCTTCTCCCGCAGGAAATCGTATTGCTTGAAGTGCTCGAAGCCGAACCCGGGTCCGCCGGTGGTGTCAATTTCAACGATGCGGGAAAGACCCATGCCACCGGGTTTGTTGCAAGCCGGGATTGCATTGGGATCGGACGCGCTGCCGCTGTTTGGCGTTGCGGCGGCCACAGCCGCGGGTTTGGCGGCCGGTGCGAGTGCAGGCGCAGGTGAAGCCGGGACGGGCAGGTTTTGCGCGACATGTTCGGCCGCGGCAGGCGGTGCCGGCGCGGAAGGAGCCGGCTGCGCCGGCGGCGATGCGTGAGTCACCGGTGTTTCGGCGGCTTGCGCCTCGGCGATCTGCGTGACCGGCTGACGAACCGGAACCGCGGGCACGTGCTCCGCGAGCGATGCAACGCGCACAGTCGAAGCCGTCGAGGCATTCAGCATCGTCGCCTTTTGCGCCGACACAACGCCAAAAGCCGCAAGTCCGAGGCTCAACAGAGCGGCAACGACAATGACAAAAAACCGCATCGCAACCCCCGCTACAAACACTTTCACTTGCGGCAAAGTGAAGGCTCAATCCGAGGGCGAGTCAACGGCGACGGCCCCTTAGGTAACGAAAGATGCCGGTTGTGGTTTCCACGGCACGCGACATGGTTGACGCCCGCCTGACATCCGCCTCACGGCTTTGAGTTATTGTCCGAATTGGTCCTGCCAGCTTGGCAGCGAGCCCGCCAAGGGCAGCGCTTTGGCCGCGAAAACACCGCGCGCAATCGCCCGCGCAACTACATTCGCCGCGACCGCGCCCAGCGTGGTTAATCCGAGCAGCGGATCGGCCAGCGACCGGCGGCCGGTGGCGACGGCAAACACCACGTCGCCGTCGAGTGGCGTGTGCACCGGATAGATGGCGCGCGACAAACCCGATTGCGCCATAACGGCGAGCCGCTTGGCTTGCGCTTTGGTCAACATGGCATCGGTTGCGACGACCGCCAGCGTGGTGTTCTCGCGCACGCCGCCTTTCGTGATGGGCGTGAAAGCGTTTGCCGGAAAAGATGTCGGCCAGCCACGACCGCCGAATTCACCATTCTGTTCAAACGGCGCTGCCCAAAAATGCGGTCCACCGTCGATGGTTACGCTGCCGGCCGCATTGACGGCGGCGAGCGCGCCAACAACGTAACCGTCAGGAGTCTTTGCCGACGCCGAACCGATGCCGCCCTTGCAATTGACGGTGGTCGCTCCAGTGCCGGCGCCGACGCTGCCGAGCGCGAATTCGATGCCGGCGGTCGCCGCGGCGGCATAGCCAAGATCGCGATAGGGCGGAAAACGTCCCCAATTTTTGTCGCCGGCAGCGAGAAGATCGAACAGGATAGCCGCGGGCACGATCGGCACGCGCGCCGAGCGCACGGCAAAGCCGCGGCCTTGCTCCTTCAGCCACGCTTGGACGCCCGACGCCGCATCGAGACCGAATGCCGATCCGCCGGAAAGCGCAATAGCGTCGATGCCTTCGACCGTTTGTGCCGGATCGAGCAGCGCGGTTTCGCGGGTTCCCGGTCCACCACCGCGCAGATCGATCGAAGCAACGGCCGGGGTGTCGAAGATAAGCGCAGTGGCGCCGGATCCTAGTCTTAAATCCTCGGCGTGGCCGACCCGCAGTCCAGGGACATCGGTGATCAGGTTTCGCATGCCGCATCATAGCCGCTCTCCACCCCACGGCGAGAGGTAACGATCACATCCTTGCGGGCGCGACGCTGCCGCGCTTGCGCCGTATTAACCGGCCGGGCATGAGTGCGTGCATGAATGTCACTATCGCCGCCGCCGTTGCCGCGGGCATGCTTAGTTTCTTATCGCCCTGCGTGCTGCCGCTGGTGCCGCCCTACATCGTCTATCTCACCGGCGCTTCGCTGGAGCGGTTCGCCGACGCCGAGACCAAGCCACGCGCCGGGCGTGAGACGCTTGCCGCAGCGCTGTTGTTCGTCCTCGGCTTTACCACCGTATTCGTCGCGCTTGGCGCCAGTGCTAGCGCGATCGGCGCGATATTGCGCGCTTATTCCGGTGAACTCGCCATCGTCGCCGGGATCGTGATCATAGTGATGGGTTTGCACTTCCTCGGCCTGACGCCGATTGCGCTATTGATGCGCGAGAAGCGGCTCGAAGTCGCCAAGCCGGTCGGCTTGTGGGGCGCGTATTTGATGGGGCTCGCCTTCGCGCTGGGTTGGACGCCGTGCATCGGCCCAATCCTCGCGGCGATTTTGGCCGTTGCTGCGTCCGAGGATACCGTCGCCAAGGGTGCCGGCATGCTGGCGGTCTATTCGCTTGGACTTGGCATCCCATTCATCGTGGCGGCGTTGGCGATCGAAAAATTTGCCGCGTTCCTTGCCCGCTTTCGCGCGCATCTCGGACTGGTGGAGAAAGCGATGGGCGGCTTGCTGGTTCTAACCGGCATCGCTTTTCTCACCGGTGCGGTAACGCAAATGAGCTATTGGCTGCTCGATGCCTTTCCGATGCTTGGAAAGATCGGCTGACGGTCAGCTCGGGCCGCTCTCGGTGATCTGATCGTAATTGCCGTTTTTATCCCAGCGATACACCGCCCAGCCGCCGTGCGTGATGTCGCCTTTCTTGTCGAACGACATCGGGCCGAGCACCGTGTCCCAAGTGCCGGCATGCATGGCAGCGGCCACTTTTTGCGGATCGGTCGTCCCGGCCTTGGTCGCTGCTTGCGACCACACCTGGAAGGCGGCGTAGGTATAGAGGGTGTAGCCCTCCGGATCGACGCCTTTGTCTTTGAATTTCTTGACGATAGCGGCAGCGCTCGGCCGCTTGCGTGGATCGGGCGGGAAGGTGAACAGGACGCCTTCGGCAGCCGGCCCGGTGATCGAGGCGAATTCGCGCGAAACCAGCGCGTCACCCGCCATCAGAATGCTCTTAAGCCCTTGGTCGCGCATCTGCCGCACGATCAATCCGGCTTCCTGATGATAGCCGCCGTCATAAACGATATCGATGACGTTGAGCTTGAGCTTGGAAACCAGCGCAGTGAAATCCTTGTCGCCCTGGATATAGGACTCGTCGAGCTTCTCCTTGACCCCGACGGCGTTGAGCGCGCGCCGGACCTGGTCGGCGAGACCTTTGCCGTAGGTCGTTTTGTCGTCGATGATGGCGATATTCTTGTCCTTGAAGTTTTTCGCCAGATAGCCGGCGGCAAAACCGCCTTGCTGATCGTCGCGGCCGCAGGTGCGGAATGTGTTCCACATGCCGCGATCGGTGAACAGCGGATTGGTCGAGGCCGGTGTGATTTGCA
>JASHSY010000164.1 GCA_030040825.1 Xanthobacteraceae bacterium | reverse complement strand
TCGCCGGCGTGGTGCAGTTGGCCACCTGCATGTTGTCCTCGGCGCACATTTGCAGAAACCGTTCGAGCCGCGCCGAGGAATGCTCGGGCCCCTGCCCTTCATAGCCGTGCGGCAGCAAGCAAACGAGCCCGGACATGCGCAGCCATTTGCGCTCGCCCGACGAGATGAACTGGTCGAACAGCACCTGCGCGCCGTTGGCAAAATCGCCGAACTGCGCCTCCCACATGGTCAATGCACTTGGCTCGGCGAGCGAATAGCCGTACTCGAAGCCAAGCACAGCCTCTTCCGAGAGCATCGAGTTGATAACCTCGAATCGCGCTTGCCCGCCGGCCAGATGATTGAACGGCGTGTAGCGATGTTCGTCTTCCTGATCGATCAGAACCGAATGGCGCTGTGAGAAAGTGCCGCGCTCGCTGTCCTGACCGGACAGCCTGACGCGGTGACCGTCGAGCAGCAACGAGCAAATAGCAAGCGCTTCACCGGTCGACCAATCGATATTGGTTTCGGTTTCAATCGCCTTGCGCCGGTTTTCGAAAAAGCGGTTGAGCGTGCGATGCAGATGGAAATCGGGCGGCAGTGTGGTGATCTTATCGCCGATTTCCTTGAGTTTGCCGAGATCGACACCCGTTTTGCCGCGGCGCGGATCGTCGGCATCGTCGGCGCGCTTGAAACCGGACCAGCGGCCGTCGAGCCAATCGGCTTTGTTGGCGCGATAACTCTGCGCCGCCTCCAACTCGGCGTCGAGGCGGCTTCGCCAATCCGTCTTCATCTTCTCGACTTCGCCGGCGGTCAACACGCCTTCGGCAACCAGTTTGTCGCCATAGATTTCCAGCGTAGTCGGATGCTGCGCGATCACCTTGTACATCAGCGGCTGGGTGAACGACGGCTCATCGCCCTCGTTGTGGCCGTGCCGCCGATAGCAGAACATGTCGATCACGACCGGCTTCTGAAATTTCTGGCGGAATTCGGTCGCCACCTTAGCGGCGTACACCACCGCCTCCGGATCATCGCCGTTGACGTGGAAGATCGGCGCTTCGATCATTTTGGCGACATCGGACGGGTAAGGCGAAGAGCGCGAGAAGCGCGGATTGGTGGTAAAGCCGATCTGGTTGTTGACAATGAAATGGACCGAGCCGCCAGTGCGGTGCCCGCGCAATCCGGACAGACCGAAACATTCCGCTACCACGCCCTGGCCGGCGAACGAGGCGTCGCCATGGATCAATAGCGGCATCACCATGGTGCGATCTTCGCGCGTGGCGCCGTGCTGATCCTGCTTGGCGCGCACCTTGCCGAGCACCACCGGATCGACGATTTCAAGATGCGACGGATTGGCGGTGAGCGACAGATGCACCTTATTGTTGTCGAATTCGCGGTCCGACGAGGCGCCGAGGTGATATTTCACATCGCCGGAGCCTTCGATCTCGTTCGGCGTCGATGAGCCGCCCTTGAACTCGTGGAAGATGGCGCGGTGCGGCTTAGCCATGACCTGAGAGAGCACATTGAGCCGGCCCCGATGCGCCATGCCGATGACAATGTCGCGCACACCAAGCGCGCCGCCGCGTTTGATAATCTGTTCAAGCGCCGGGATCATCGATTCGGCGCCGTCGAGGCCGAAACGCTTGGTGCCGGTAAATTTCAGGTCGCAGAATTTTTCGAAGCCTTCGGCTTCCACCAGCTTGTTGAGGATCGCGCGCTTACCTTCGCGAGTGAACGATATTTCCTTATCGGGGCCCTCGATGCGCTCCTGCATCCAGCCCTTTTGGGCCCCGTTTGAGATGTGTAGAAACTCTACGCCAAGCGTCTGACAATATGTGCGCCGCAGGATCGCAACAATCTGGCGAATGGTGGCGAATTCAAGCCCAAGCACCTTATCGAGAAAGATCGGCCGGTCGAAATCGGCTTCGCCGAAGCCGTAGGTCTTCGGATCGAGCTCCTCTTCTTTCGGCTGCGGTTGCAAGCCGAGCGGATCGAGATTGGCGTGGAAATGACCACGGGCGCGATAGGCGCGGATGAGCATCAGCGCACGTATCGAGTCGCGGGTGGCGCGCTCGACGTCCGTGGCGCTCAAATCGACGCCCTTGGCCTGCGCTTTCGCTTGCACCTTGCCGCCAAGCGCCGTGCCGATTTCGCCCCAGTTGCCGTCGAGCGCGGCAACAAGTTCGTTGCGCTCCGGCCGCGGCCAGTCCGGCCGCCGCCATGACGGGCCACGCGCATTCTCGGCAACGTCGCGAGCGTTATCCTTCAGGCTCCGGAAAAATGACTGCCATTCGGCATCCACCGTTTGAGCGTCGGCTTCATAGCGCGCATAGAGGTCTTCGATGTAAGGAGCATTGCCCCCATAAAGAAAAGACGTGCGAGCAAAGGCGGCATTCGTGTCTTGGCGGGACATGAGCGCTTTCCTGGGCGGTTCCGAACTTGGGTGCGACCACCTGCACCGGCGACACACCACAAAGGTGGGAAATCCAAACTCAGCCCCGGGCCGGCGCAGGCCGAATCCTCTTGTACCTTATTTAATCTCCCGATGCGGCAGGCAAAAGACGTAAGGAGTGAATCTTCATTTCCATACTTCAGCCAGGGTTTTGCCCAACCGGGCCGGGGATGGCGAAACGGTAATCCCCGCCGCCGTCATGGCGGCAATCTTGGATTCAGCATCCCCCTTGCCGCCGGCAATGATGGCGCCCGCATGCCCCATCCGGCGCCCGGGCGGCGCAGTCCGTCCGGCAATGAACCCGACAATCGGCTTTTTGCGGCCGCGCTTGGCTTCGTCCTTGAGAAATTGCGCGGCGTCTTCCTCGGACGCGCCGCCGATCTCGCCGATCATGACGATCGCCTCGGTTGCCTTATCGGCCAGAAACATCTCGAGCATTTCGATGAAGTCGGTGCCTTTCACCGGGTCACCGCCGATGCCGACCGCCGTGGTCTGGCCGAAGCCTTCCTGCGTCGTTTGAAACACCGCCTCGTAGGTGAGTGTGCCCGAGCGCGAAACAATGCCGACCTTGCCGGGCTTGAAGATGTTGCCCGGCATAATGCCAATCTTGCACGCGCCGGCGGTCATGACGCCTGGACAGTTCGGTCCGATCAGACGTGATTTTGAGCCGCATAGGGCCCGTTTCACGCGGACCATGTCGATAACCGGAATGCCTTCGGTGATGCAGACGATCAGCGCAATACCAGCATCAATGGCTTCGCAGATTGCGTCCGCGGCGCCGGGCGGCGGCACGTAAATCACACTGGCATCGGCCCCGGTCTTCGCCCGCGCCTCGCTCACCGTGTTGAACACCGGCAGATTAAGATGGGTGCTGCCGCCTTTGCCGGGCGACGTGCCGCCGACCATTTTGGTGCCGTAAGCTATCGCCTGCTCGGAGTGAAATGTCCCGTTCTTGCCGGTGAAGCCCTGGCAGATCACTTTCGTATTGCTGTCGATCAAGATCGCCATCAGGCTGCCCCCCTGACCGCCTTGACAATCTTTTGTGCGGCATCGTCGAGGTCGTCGGCCGAAATAACGTTGAGGCCTGATTTCTTGATGATCTCCTTGCCGAGCGCGACGTTGGTGCCTTCGAGCCGCACTACCAGTGGGACGTGCAGGCCCACCTCCTTCACTGCGGCGACCACGCCTTCGGCGATGACATCGCAGCGCATGATGCCGCCGAAAATGTTGATCAGGATTCCCTTCACGTGCGGATCGGAGGTGATGATCTTGAACGCGGCCGCCACTTTGTCCTTGCTGGCGCCGCCGCCGACGTCGAGAAAATTTGCCGGCGTCTCGCCATAGAGCTTGATAATGTCCATCGTCGCCATCGCCAGCCCGGCGCCGTTGACCATGCAGCCAATGGTGCCGTCGAGCGCGACGTAGTTGAGATCGTAATGCGAAGCTTCAATCTCCTTGGCGTCTTCCTCAGTCGGATCGCGGAGCGCCGCGATGTCGGGATGGCGATAAAGCGCACTGTCGTCGAAACCCATCTTGGCATCGAGACAGATCAGCGCGCCTCCCTTGGTGACGACCAGCGGATTGATCTCCAACAAACTCATGTCCTTGGCGATAAACGCCGCGTAAAGCTTCGGCAGAACGCTCTCGGCCTGCTTGGCGAGATCGCGGTTCAATCCCAGAGCCTGCACCACTTGGCCCGCGTGGTGGGCCATGAAGCCGGTTGCCGGATCGACCGAGAAGGAGACAATTTTCTCCGGCCGGGTGTGCGCCACTTCTTCGATGTCCATGCCGCCCTCGGTCGAGGCGACAAATGCAATGCGAGATGTCGTCCGGTCGACCAGCGCGGACAAATAAAATTCGCGATCGATGGCGGAGCCTTCCTCGATGTAAAGGCGGCGTACTTCCTTGCCGTGCGGCCCGGTTTGGTGCGTCACCAGCGTAGAGCCAAGGAGTCGCTTGGCTTCGCTTTCGACTTCGACGACCGATTTCACCACCTTGACGCCGCCCGCCTTACCTCGGCCGCCGGCGTGGATTTGCGCCTTCACCACCCAGACCGGCCCGCCGAGTTCGTTGGCGGCCTTCACTGCCTCGGCCACGCTCATGGCCGGAATGCCGCGTGGCACCGGAACGCTGAATTCACGCAGCACGGCCTTCGCTTGATATTCGTGGATATTCATGGAGAACGCTTAAAGTCCAGAGTTCATCATCCTGCGGTGCGAGCGGAGCGAGCCTCGAAGGATGCGACCGAGGCGTCCGAACCGTTGCCCTTCGAGGGCCGCTGCGCGGCCACCGCAGGGTGACGCATTATTCACTTGGCGAGATGAGGAGCAATCTTCTTGCAGGCTTCGACCAAGCTTTCCACCGCCTGGGCGGATTTCTCGAACATTCCACGTTCGGCGCTGTTGAACTCGATCTCGACCACGCGCTCGACGCCCTTGCTGCCGATGACGACGGGGACGCCGACATAAAGGTCGCGCACGCCATATTCGCCGTTGAGCCAGGCTGCGGCCGGCAACACGCGCTTCTTGTCGCGCAGATAGCTTTCCGCCATGGCGATCGCCGAAGCGGCGGGCGCGTAAAAGGCCGAGCCGCTCTTGAGCAAGCCGACAATTTCACCGCCGCCATTGCGGGTGCGGTCGACGATCGCGTCGAGCCGCGCGGCCGTGGTCCAGCCCATCTTGACCAAATCCGGCAACGGAATACCGGCCACCGCCGAATAGCGGATCAGCGGCACCATGGAATCGCCGTGGCCGCCAAGCACGAACGCGGTGACATCCTCGACCGAAACGTTGAACTCGTCGGCGAGGAAATACCGAAACCGCGCCGAGTCGAGCACCCCCGCCATACCGATGACCATCTGACGCGGCAGACCGCAGCATTTTTGCAGCGCCCACACCATGGCATCGAGCGGATTGGTGATGCAGATGACGAAAGCGTTCGGTGCATATTTCTTGATGCCCGCGCCGACCTGTTCCATCACCTTGAGGTTGATTCCGAGCAAGTCATCGCGGCTCATCCCGGGCTTGCGCGGGACGCCGGCGGTGACGATGCACACATCGGCTCCTTCCATCCCTTCGTAGGAATTGGTGCCGGTTATGCGCGCATCAAATGCCTCGACCGGAGACGCCTGAATGAGATCGAGCGCCTTGCCCTGCGGGATACCCTCCATAATGTCGAAAAGAACGACGTCGCCCAGTTGTTTGAGTCCGGCCAGCAGCGCCAATGTGCCGCCGATTTGCCCCGCGCCGACCAACGCAATTTTGTTTCGCGCCATCGCAGGAAATCCTTGAGCAAACGCTGGCTGACGGGGTCCTTAGCCGTTTCGGATGACGCGTTCAAGTCGGCTGCGGACGACGCGGCCCGATTTGGGGAGGAACCACTCGCACCTGACAAACATTGCATCTTGGAGCCAAGCGGCCGGTGCCGCGACATGAGACGGCAAATTGGCGAGCGAGCGCTGGTCGATATCGAAGCTGGTCCGCACCCTCGGCCCCGGCCTGCTCACCGGCGCGGCGGACGACGATCCAAGCGGCATCGCCACCTATTCGCAAAGCGGCGCCCAGCTCGGCTACGCGCTGTGCTGGACCATGTTTCTCACCATGCCGCTCATGGTCGCAATCCAGATCGTCAGTGCGCGCATTGGCGTGGTCACCGGGCGCGGTCTTGCCGCCAACTTGAGGCAAGCGCTCCCGCCGGCCACACTTTACGGGGCGATTACGCTGGTCGTTGGCGCCAACATTTTCAATATCGTTGCCGACATCGCGGCGATGGCCGCGGCGATGCGGCTTTTGGTCGGCGGCCCTGCGCCGGCTTACGCGCTTTGCTTCGGTATCCTCTGTGTCGCGGCGCAGGTTCTCATTCCCTACCGCTCCTATGCCCGTTTCATGAAATTTCTGACGCTCGTGCTGTTTGCCTACGTGGCGGCGGCTTTCAGCATTCACGTCCCGTGGGGCAAGGTACTGGGCGCCACCGTGCTTCCCCACTTTTCGTGGGATCGCAACCTCATTGTGATGCTGGTGGCAGTGCTGGGGACGACGATCAGTCCTTACCTGTTTTTCTGGCAGGCCTCGCTGGAAGTCGAGGAAAGGCGCGTCAAGGAGCGAAGGAAAGAGGCGCCGCTGCGTGACGGCGAACAGGCCGCGCAGCAGCGTTTCCGGCCGATCGTTGTTGACACCTGGATTGGCATGGCCTTTTCAAATGTGATCGGTTTTTTCATCATCGTCTCGACGGCGGCCACGCTGCACGCGCACGGTACCGTCAACATCGCCACTGCCGCCGACGCCGCGGAGGCATTGCGGCCGCTGGCCGGGCCACTTGCGTTCGTGCTGTTTTCGCTCGGAATCATCGGTACTGGATTGTTGGCCATTCCGGCGCTGGCCGGCTCCGCGGCTTACGCGGTCGCCGAGACGTTCGGCTGGAAAAATAGCCTCGGCATGCAGCCGAGCCGCGCCCGAGGATTTTATCTCATCATTGGCGGAGCAACGCTGCTCGGCGCCATCGGCGCGATGACCAAGCTTGATCCAATCCGGATGCTGGTGTGGAGCGCGGTGCTCAACGGCATCGTCGCCGTCCCACTGATGGCAATGATGATGGTGTTGATTACCAACCATCGCATCATGGGAAAATTCGCGGCTTCGCGGAAGCTGGCGATTTTTGGCTGGCTGGCAACGCTGCTGATGAGCGTCGTCATCGCCGTGTTTTTCCTGAGCAGCATCACCGGTTAGATGCTGTCCCAAATATCTCAGGTTTCGACAATCCCGGTGGCGGAGCCGGACCATTGCGAATGGGCGGCACCGTGCGGCCGCGCCAGATAGACTTGCGAACCCATCTCGATCAGGCGTGACGCGGTGCGCTTGAATTCTTGCGCCTCGAAGCCTTCTTCGCCGCGATAAATCGCGTCCGGCCCGGCATCGGCCGACGCGATCAGCTTCACGTTCATGTCATAGAGCGTGTCGATCAGGATAATGAACCGCTTGGCGGCATTTCGTGTCTCGAAGGTCAGCACCGGAATGCGGTCGATGATGAGAGAATGATATTCTCGCGCGATGCGTAGATAATCCGCCGCAGCAAGCGGCTGCTCGCACAAATCGTGGAAGGAAAAGCGCGCCACTCCCATGGCGGCCCGCGGGACATGCACCGTGCGCCCCTTGAGCGACAGCTCTTGTTGCTCGCCCGCCTGTCCCGACGCAAGGCGCCGCCAAGCTGCGTCGAGCGCCGCGTCCGCAGCCGCGGCGGGCACATACCAGACCGGCATGCCGGCGAGCTTTTCCAGCCGAAAATCGGTGCGCGCCGATAACCGCATAACGTCCATATTCTGCTGGAGCATGTGAATAAACGGCACAAACAAAGCGCGATTCAATCCGTCCTTGTATAAATTCTCCGGCTCGACATTGGAGGTGGCAACTACCACGACGCCGCGATCGAACAGCTGCGAAAACAACCGGCCAAGAATCATGGCGTCAGCGATGTCGGTGACATGAAATTCGTCGAAGCAGAGGACCCAAGCCTCCCTCGCCAGTTCGCTCGCCGCAAGCACGATCGGATCTTCGCCGCCGTACTCGCCGAACTTCATTTTTTGCCGGATCGCGTGAACGCGCTCGTGCACATCGAGCATGAATTCGTGGAAATGGGCGCGACGCTTACGTTGCACTGGACTTGCCTCAAAGAACAAATCCATCAACATCGTCTTGCCGCGACCGACATCGCCGTAGATATAAAGGCCTTTGACACGCTCCCGCCTCGCACGGTTGCCAAACATCCAGCCAAGCGAGGATGATTTGTGCGCCAGCCGATATTCAAGAATCTCGGCTTCCAACCGGGCCAGTCTTTGCACTACGGCGAACTGCGCAGCGTCTTCTTCAATTCTGTCGGCGCCAACGCCTGCGGCGTATTGCGCTGTGATGGAGCTCGCCATGACTAAAAGTTAACCGATGCGGGCAAAACGTGACGGAACGACGAATGATCAAGACGTATCGCACTTTGTCTGCCACACGCGCGTCGCGGTGTAGTCACAAACCCATTTATTAAGACATGCGTATACGGAATGAGAGCATGTTGCTCAATGCTTCGGCTTGCCAAACAAAGCGCGATACACAACATCATGCGGTGATTCGAGACGCCCGCACAAAAGACGTTCGTCTCGCTATTGGTCTTAAGGCGGAGGACGCGGTCGGGAGGATCCAGTTGACAGCAATGTCAGGAGAACTTTGCAATGCAGGACTTTCTTCCCGACGGCGGCGTAGTCCGTAAATTGTGGATCGGTGAGGCTGACAGATACCGCGACCATTTGCTGCGGCTCGATCCCACGAGCCGGCGCAATCGGTTTGGTGGCGGCGTGTCCGACGATTTCATCCGCAGCTACATCGACCTGACGAATTCACTTGAATCCATCGTGCACGGCTTCTTCATCGACGGACAAATGCGCGGCGCAGCGGAGTTGCGACACCTCGACGTGCGGATTCCCCGTCAGGCCGAGGCAGCAATCAGCGTGGAAAGGCCCTGGCAAAGCCACGGCGTCGGCTCCGCGCTGCTGCGCAGGACATTGCTTGCCGCGCGCAACCGCGGTTACCGGCTCTTGCATATGGCTTGCCTGGCCGACAACCGGCGCATGCAGCAACTCGCGCGCAAATTCGACGCTGAACTTTCCTTCGACTTCGGCAGTGTGGTTGGCGAGGTCGAAGCCTCACACGCCAATCCGTTGTCGGTGATGCAGGAGATGATGGCGGACAGCCACGGGTTCGCGACCGCGATGCTCGACCTGCAATCGCGTCTACTGCGGACATAGACGTCAGGTGCTTTGCGCCATCCGCAATTCCGGCGCGGCCAGTGGATAGTCCGCTTCGACCACATACGGCCCGCCTCCTACCGAGGCGCGGGATGAGAACAAGACGAACCGCGAAACCTCGAATGGCGAGGAGCGATAGTGCGCACGCGCGCTGAGATAATCGGCGACCTGGCGGCTCGACGATTCGCGCAACCGCGCCAACGTGACATGCGGCGTATATTTGCGCCCTTCGGGCTCAAGCCCCAGCCGTTGCAGGAGCCGCTCATGTTCCGCCTGCAGTTCCATCAGCGGCGCCACCGGATTCGCCGGAGCCACCAGTGCACGTGGCTTGCGTCCGCCGAACGACGCCAGCCCGTCGAGGCGCAACTCGAACGGCCGCCGCTGCACCCGTCCGAGCAAGCCGGCGATGTCGCGGGCAAGCGCATCGTCGATATCGCCGATGAAGCGCAACGTGAGGTGATAGTTTTCCGGATCGATCCAGCGCGCGCCAGGCAAACCGCCGCGCATCATGGCGAGAGACGCTCCGACATGCCGCGGTATTTCAAGAGCGGTGAATAAACGAGGCATGACACCTACGGCTCACAGCGGCGAATCGCATCCCAGCATGCGGGGATCGGGTCCGGCGCGCAACCCTTGCCGAGTTTATTGCGGAGGACGGGCGCGCACGCGCGCGATCAACTGCTCCACTTTTGGCAGAATCCGCGCGACGATCATCTCTACGCCGATTGCGTTGGGATGCAAACCATCGGACTGCAACAGGTCGAGTTTCGTGGCTACCCCGTCGAGAAAGAACGGATAGAGCAGCGCGTCATATTTGACCGCAAGTTCCGGATAAATCGCCTCGAAGCTCTTACTATAGTCGGCGCCGAGATTAGGCGCCGCGCGCATGCCGCAGAGGAGAATGGCGATCCGCCGCCCGCTCAGGCCGCGCAACAGCGCGTCGAGCGCTTCGCGCGTGACCTGCGGCCGCATCCCACGCAACATGTCGTTGGCGCCAAGTTCGACAATGACAGCATCGGTTCCAGCCGGCACCGACCAATCGAGCCGCGCCAAACCGCCAGAAGCGGTATCGCCGGAGACGCCGGCATTGGTAATGTCGGTCGCGATCCCTTTGTCGGCCAGCGCGGCTTGCAGCCGCGGCACGAAACCGTCATTGGCAGGCAGTCCGAGGCCCGCTGTAAGCGAATCGCCAAGCGCGACGATCCTGACCGGCTTCGTCTGCGCCTGTGCCGAAGACACGCCGGCGAGGCCGAGCAATGCCGCGCAAATCGCCGCATAGGCGATTTGGCGCAACCTTCGCGCGCCCCCATATGATGCCGCACGAATCGACGATAGGGAGCGCCGGACGGCGGCAAAGATGAACGACACGTCTTCGCGTCCTTTCGTGGAAAGCGTGATTGCGCTGGACCGGGTCAATTTATCGCTCGGCGGTGGCGCCGCCCGCGTTCATATCCTCCGAGATATCAGCCTCAATATAGGACGCGGCGAGGCTGTCGGCTTGCTTGGACCGTCGGGCTCCGGCAAATCGACGTTACTCATGGTGATGACGGGGCTCGAGCGCCCCGATACCGGCTCGGTCATCGTCGGCGGCAAAGACTTCACTTCGCTCAATGAAGACGAATCGGCACGCCTTCGCGGCAAAATGATCGGTATCGTTTTTCAGGCCTTTCATCTGATCCCGACCATGACCGCTTTGGAAAATGTCGCCGTCCCCCTCGAACTGGCCGGCGCATCCGACCCTTTTGCGCGCGCTAAACGCGAACTGGTTGCCGCCGGGCTTGGCGGCAGACTCAACCATTATCCCGCCGAAATGTCGGGCGGCGAGCAGCAGCGCGTTGCGCTCGCGCGCGCGCTGGCGCCCGATCCGGCGATCGTGGTCGCCGACGAGCCGACCGGCAACCTCGATGAGGCGACCGGCAGCGAAATTATCGAGCTGTTATTCCGCGGCCACCGCGAGCATGGCACCACCTTGGTGCTGGTGACCCACGACACCGCGCTGGCAGCACGCTGTGACCGGGTGGTGCGCATGCATTCGGGGCGCATCGAACAATCCCTGCCGCAGACGGAGCACGGGACGTGACGCCGCTTGCGCTTCGCTTTGCTTGCCGCGAGCTGCGTGGCGGATTGCGTGGCTTTGGCATCTTCATCGCTTGCATCGCGCTCGGAGTGATGGCGATTGCCGGGGTGGGTTCGGTCGCGCAAAGCCTGGCGGATGGGCTTGCGCGCGAGGGCAGCATCATTCTCGGCGGCGATCTGACGTTCGCGCTGGTGCAGCGCGAGGCCACCGACAACGAACGCGCGTTCTTCAGCGCGCACGGCGCCGTTTCGGCCATTGCCACGCTGCCCACCATGGTCCGCGCCGCCGAGCATCGCTCGGCACTGGTTGAACTCAAGGCGGTCGACCAGGCCTATCCCTTGCTCGGAACGGTCACGACGGACCCGGCCATGCCGTTTGCGGCTGCATTGGCGCGTCGCGGCGATGCCTATGGCGCCGCCGTTGCGCCAGACCTGTTGGCGCGGCTTGACCTCAAGCTCGGCGACCGCGTCAGCATCGGCAACGCCGTGATTGAATTGCGCGCCAAATTGACCGGCGAGCCGGATCGGCTCGCGGGCGGCATCGGTTTGGGGCCGCGCGTGCTGATCAGCGAAGCCGCCTTACGTGCAACGAGCCTTTTGCAACCCGGCAGTCTGGTGCGCTGGAAATACCGCGTGCGCCTGCCGGCGAACGCAAGCGATGCGGCAGTCTTGGCGGTGGAGCAGCAGGCGCGGAGCGATTTCCCGAGCTCGGGCTGGGACATCCGCACCCGCACCAAGGCGTCGCCGCAGCTCGAACGCAACGTGCAACGTTTCAGCCAATTCCTGACGCTGGTCGCACTGACGGCGTTGCTGGTCGGCGGAGTGGGCGTGGCCAACGCGGTCGCCAATCATCTTGCCGGGCGGCGTGACGCCATCGCGACCTTCAAGGCGCTTGGCGCGACAAGCAGTGTTGTTTTCGCCATCTATTGCACGCAGATCATGCTGGTCGCGATGCTCGCGACGCTGATCGGCGCGGCTCTCGGCGCGGCGTTTCCATTCGTCGTTGTCTGGGCGTTCGGGCCGCTCATCCCGTTGCCGATTATTCCATCGGTGCATTTAGACGCACTCTCGACGTCAATCATATACGGATTGCTTACCGCGCTCGCTTTTGCCTTGTGGCCGCTCGGCCGCGCCGGCGACATTTCGGTGTCCATGTTGTTCCGCGACCAGGTCGCCGGCGAACGCGGCTGGCCGCGCCGCCGCTACGCGATCATGACGGCATTGATCGTTACTCTGCTCGCCGCGGCGGCGATCCTGCTTGCCTACGACCGTCGCCTGGCGGCCATTTTCGTCGGGGCGGCCGCGATTATTTTCCTCGCGCTTCAGCTGGTCGCGATGCTGACCATGGCGGTAACGCGGCGCCTGCCACGCCCGCACAGCGCGCTTGTTCGTTTGGCGCTCGCCAACATCCACCGGCCGAGCGCGTTGACGCCGAGCGTGGTGCTGTCGCTTGGGCTTGGGCTGTCGCTGCTGGTGACCGTGATCGAGATCGACGGCAACCTGCACCGCCAGTTCGAAGCGGCGTTGCCGGAGAAAGCGCCGTCATTCTTCTTCATCGATATTCCTTCCGCCGACGCCACGCGCTTCGACGCCTTCGTCCGCGAGCAGGCACCGCACTCTTCTCTCGAACGTGTACCGATGCTGCGCGGCCGCATCGTCGCTGCCGCTGGCATCAAGGCCGAAGACCTTAAGCCGGCAGAACGCTCCGCCTGGGTGCTGCGCGGCGACCGCGGCATCACTTACGCGGCCGCGCCACCCCCCGGCTCACATCTAACCGCGGGAGAATGGTGGCCGGCCGATTATTCCGGCCCGCCGCTCGTCTCGCTCGAAGCAAAGACCGCGGCAGACCTAAAACTCAAGCTTGGCGATACCCTCGCCGTCAACGTGCTGGGCCGTAACATCACCGCCCGCATCGTCAATCTTCGCGCCGTCGAGTGGCAAAGCCTCGGCATCAACTTCGTCATGGTGTTTTCGCCGGGCACTTTCGCCGGTGCGCCACACACAGATATTGCGACGCTAACCTTTGACGACGGCGGCTCGGCTGGTGAGGAAACCGCGCTGCTCAAAACGCTGGCAGATGCGTTTCCCGCCGTCTCCGCCCTACGCGTCAAGGACACGCTGAACGCGGTCGACCAGATCGTCGGCAACCTGGTTTTGGCGCTACGGGGGGCAAGCGCAATCACCCTGATTGCAGCGGCGTTGGTGCTCGGCGGTGCGCTTGCCGCAGGCCAGCGTTTCCGCATTTACGACGCGGTCGTTTTACGAACGCTCGGTGCAACGCGCAGCCGCCTGATGGCCGCCTATGCTCTCGAATATTCGCTGATCGGTCTGGCGGCCGTTGTGTTCGGTGTGGTCGCGGGCTCTATTGCCGCCGATCTCGTGGTGACCCGAATCATGGAATTTTCGTTCGTTTGGGTAGCGCCGCAGGCCGTCGGCGCTGCACTTGCGGCGCTGCTCGTCACCGTCGCGCTGGGCCTGCTCGGCACATTCGCGGCGCTCGGCCACAAACCCGCGCAGGTGCTGAGGAATTTGTGAACGGCTCGGATTATGAAACTTCGGTAACCTGTCGCAAATATCGCAACCTGGGCATCTGGCGTAGCGCGACCTTTGGCACTAGATTCGTGCCACACTGGCGTTCGGCTATCGAACGCATTAACCCGGAATGTCCGGGATAGCTTTAGGGGTGATTTCCATGTCGGACTTCAACCGGAATATTGCGACCGCCCGTAGCGGTTTGCGCGCCGATCAGGTGGCGATCGATGCGGGCCTGCGCGCATACATGATCCGCGTCTACAACTACATGACCGCCGGCGTGGCGCTGACCGGAGTGGTCGCCTACCTCACCTTCTCCGCGGCCGTAACCCAGACCGGCGGTGGCCTGGCACTGACGGCGTTTGGCCATGCCATGTTCCAGAGCCCGCTGATGTGGGTCTTCGTGCTGGCGCCGCTCGGGCTGGTGATGTTGCTGTCGTTCGGCATCAACCGGCTGTCCGCGAGTACGGCACTAACCCTATTCTTCGTCTATGCCGGCTTGCTTGGACTTTCGCTCGCCTCGATCTTTCTGGTCTACACCGGGGCATCGATTACGCGGGTATTCTTCATCTCGGCGGCAACCTTCGGAGCCATGAGTCTTTACGGCTATACGACCAAGCGCGATCTCACCGCGGTCGGTTCGTTCATGTTCATGGGCTTGATCGGCGTCATCATTGCAAGCCTCGTCAACATCTTCCTGCATTCAAGTGCGCTTTACTGGGCGATCTCGGTGATCGGAGTGATCATCTTCGTCGGATTGACCGCGTACGATACACAGAGCATTAAGGAAATGTATGACGTGCACGATGACGGCACCATCGCCGGCCGTAAGGCGGTGATGGGCGCGTTGCGGCTCTACCTCGATTTCATCAACCTGTTCCTGATGCTGCTGCGCATCTTTGGCGATCGCCGCTAAACGAACGAGGACGGCTTCGACCAACGCCCCGGGATCAAACCCGGGGCGTTTTGTTTTCGCACGTCAAATGACATCGCCCGATTGATCTACGCCCGAAGCCCGCAGCCAGAACAACGCGGCAAACGACGCGAGGCACAAGCCTGCCGAGACGACAATCACGGCCGCACCCATCCGGTCGAGCAGTAGACCAAACAGCAGGGGCGCCAGCGCCTGCGACGCGCGTGCTGGTGCACCGAGTAGCCCGGTGCGCTCGCCATAGCCGCGCGGGCCGAATACCGCCAGCGGAACGGTACCGCGTGCGATCGTCAACAGGCCGTTCCCGGCGCCGTAGAGAATCGTGAACGGTATCGCGGCGGCTGGACCGATAGCCGCAAAGATCACCGCGCCGGTCGGATGCAGCAGCGCGGCAACTCTGGCGGAAAAAAGTGGATGCGCACGGCGCAGCAGGAAGAACTCGGCCAAGCGTGCCGCCACCTGCGCCGGGCCAACCAGCGCCGCGGCGGCGATCGCCTGTACGTGCGTCGTGCCGGCGCGTTCGAGCAAGCCGGGTAGATGCGAGGCCATAGCGCCGGTGACGAACCAGGCGGCGGCGAACACAAAAGCAAGCAGAAACATTTCCTTGTAGGGCCGCCAGCCGATCGCATGGCCGGCGGCGGGCGCACGGGCAGCGCGACGTGCCGGCTTCGGCAACAGCCAATTGAGCGGCAGGCCGATGACGAGATTGATCGCTGCCCAGACCAGAATCGTCTCGCGCCAGCCGAACGCGCCGTTGAGCACGGTCGAGAGCGGCCAACTCACCGTTGAGGCAAAGCCGGCATAGAGGGTAATTCCGGTGATAGGCCCGCGCGCGTTATGGCCGTAAAGCGCGGTCAGCGCGGCAAACCCGGCGTCGTAGAGCCCAAGCGCCATGCCGAAGCCGAGCACCGCCCACGCGCCGAACAGCATGATTGCGCCGTTCGCGGCGGCCAGCGCGATGAGCCCGCCCGCCAAAACGACGTTCGACAGCATCAACACCCCGCGTCCGCCATGACGGTCGATGATGCGGCCGACCGCCGGGCCGGCGAAGGCGGCGATGAGTAAAGCTACGGAAAACGCACCAAATACCCATGAAGCGGGGACGCCGACGCTTTTGGCGATCGGATCCGCAAGGATCGCGGGCAAATAATAGCTTGATCCCCAAGCCAGCGTCTGTGCGGTGCCGAGCGCGGCGACCACGGCGCGGCGTGATTGGATTGGCGTTTCATCCGTACGCTGGTCAGTCAAGGCGACCCGTCATTTCGTGCACGGCACCGCTGCCGCGCGGCGTCGGCGGTTCGGCCAAAGCGGCAAGTGCCCGGCAACCGTTCAGCCGGCGACGACGCTCAGCGAGCGATCAAGCGCACGAAGAACGCGGTCGAGCTCTTGGCCGCGGCGAACAATATGACCGGTAGCCGAGATAACGCTGTAAGCGCCCTGACGGCGGCCGAGGCGCGGATTCTTCTCGATGCGATAAATCGGAAACTCGCTGGCCCGGCGGAAAACCGAAAACACCGCCCGGTCCTTGAGGAAATCGATGGCATAATCGCGCCATTCGCCGGCAGCAACCTTGCGGCCGTAGAGACTGAGAATGCGGTCAAGCTCACGCCGGCTGAAGGTAACCTCGCTTGCGGGGGCGGGCGCGCGAACCTCGCCCCCGCGCCACGCGCTCGGTTCGATTTCGCCGAAGCCCATGCGGCGCCTCCTGGTCACTCAAGCTTCATTATCGCGTCATGATCGCGCCGGACGAATGCGCGGGCAAGGGGGCTTGGCGGGGCGGCAACCGCCGTTCGAACCGCATACCTGCGGCGTTTTTGTCCGGCAGAATCACGGATTCGTTAGGCCAATCATAAAGCGGCCCCATTTCGGTCAAGCACACGCCAAGCTGGGCTGGCAAATCGGCATCGTTGCCTCAGGGCCCGATCTGGATCGCATTCCGGATTCCTCAGCCCCCCAGCCCCCCGGGGTGTGGACGGATCGGGCCAGAGTTCCGCGTAGGGTCAATTCCCGATGCGTATGTGTAAAAGGCCGGCGGTGAGCCGGCCTTTTGTTTTGCGCGGGGCCGGCGATTATCTTAGTTCGGTCGCTTGCCGGCTAACAGGCAGCAGCGCGGTGCCGAGGATAATGCCCGGCTTCTCCTTGGTCCCTTGCTGAACCATGATCGCAACCGCATCGCCGTCCTTGGCAGTGATCTCGACAAGCGGAACGGTAAAGCTCTCATCGCTGCCGTTGTAATCGCCAAGCTTCGACCAGCTCCGCACCACGTCGTGATACGTGATCTTGCGTCCGCTGTTTTCGCCACGGCCGATCGCAACCGGAACAGCGCGTGTAACGGGGCAGAGCCAAACCTCAGCGCCAGCATGATCGCTGCCGGCCCCGACTTTGACATTCAAATTACCGCCGCCGATCGACATCAGCACCGGCACCGACATGACAGCGGCGTTACGGTCGGTCTGGGCGATTGCGTGCTCGACGGCAGCCTTGTCGCTGCCCAAAACATGGACGGCACCGTTGACCACGATCTGCGGCGTGTAAACCTCCCGATCGCCTCGCACGCGGGCGTAAGCGCGTTGCCGCGCTGAATGCCCGGGACTGGCAAGCGTATCCTTCCAGCCGAGATAGTCCCAGTAATCGATTGGCAAGCTGAGCGCGACCACCGACGGATCGTTGGCGAGCTCACCGAGAAGCTTGTCGGCGGGCGGACAGGACGAGCACCCTTGGCTGGTGAACAATTCGATTAACGCGCGGGGCTCGCCCGCGTTGGCGAGCGCGCAGCTTGCGACCATCAACCCGGCGATCAGAGATGCCGACAGCAGGCGGCGACGTTGCATTCGTATCTCCACCCTGCCTGCCCCCAACAGGAGGATTGGTGGCCGAATTGATACCGGGCGTCCGGCTCACCCGCCACTCAATTCGCGGTGAGCCCGCAACGGTGCAAACTAGGCCGCGAGATGACGAAGGACATACTGCAAGATACCGCCATTACGATAATAATCGAGTTCGTCGACGGTATCGATACGGCATAGCAGCGGGACCCGCTTGAGGCCGCCGTCTGCGGCAATGATCTCGGCGATCAGGCGCTGATGCGGCTTGAGATCGTTGTGCAGGCCGCGAATGGTGACTTGTTCGTCGCCTTTCAGGCCCAACGTCTGCCACGATGTGCCCTCTTCGAAGACCAGCGGCACCACCCCCATACCGATCAGATTGGAGCGATGGATGCGTTCGAACGACTGCGCGATCACCGCGCGCACGCCGAGCAGCACAGTGCCCTTGGCCGCCCAATCGCGTGAGGAACCGGTGCCGTATTCTTTGCCGGCAAAAACGACCAGCGGTACCTGCTCGGTCTTGTAGCGCATGGCGGCGTCATAGATCGTCATGCGCTGGCGAGATGGAAAGTGCACCGTGTAGCCGCCCTCGACACCGGGCACCATCTGGTTTTTCAGCCGGATGTTGGCGAAGGTGCCCCGCATCATCACTTCGTGGTTGCCGCGCCGGGTGCCGTATTGGTTGAAATCGATCGGCTTGACCTTGTGATCGATCAGATATTTGCCGGCCGGTGAATCTGCCTTGATCGAACCGGCCGGCGAGATGTGGTCGGTGGTGATCGAGTCGAGGAACAGGCCGAGCACGCGCGCGTCAATGACGTCGGTCGGAAGCTCCGGCCGTTTCGACATGCCGGCGAAATAGGGCGGGTTCTGCACGTAGGTCGACTTGCGATCCCACGGGAACGTCAACGCACCCTGCACGCTGATCTTCCGCCAGTTGGCCTCGCCTTTGAACACGTCGCCATATTTGCGCGTAAACATCTGTTTGTTGATGTTCTTGCGGATGAATTCGTTGATCTCGCGGCTCGTCGGCCAGATATCGCGCAGATAGACCTTGCGCCCCTTCTGATCGGTACCGATCGGCGCTCTGCCGATATCGACCTGCATCGAACCGGCGAGTGCATAAGCAACCACCAGCGGCGGCGAAGCGAGGTAGTTGGCGCGTACGTCGGCGTTGACGCGACCTTCGAAGTTGCGATTTCCCGACAGCACTGCCGCGGCGACTAGATCCGCGTCGTTGATCGCCTTGGAAATCTCCGGCGGCAGCGGACCCGAATTCCCGATGCAGGTCGTGCAGCCAAACCCCACGAGATTAAATCCAAGCTTGTCGAGATCCTTTTGCAAACCCGATTTGTCGAGATACTCAGCCACCACCTTCGAGCCGGGCGCCAGCGAGGTCTTCACCCATGGTTTGACCGTCAGCCCCTTGGCCACGGCTTTGCGCGCCACCAATCCGGCGGCGATCATTACGCTTGGATTGGACGTGTTGGTGCATGAAGTGATCGCCGCGATCACCACATCGCCGTGGCCGAGCGTTTCCTTGCTTCCTTCGATCGGAACGCGCCGGCTCAGTTCGCTTCCCTTGCCAAACTCCTTGTCCATCGCGTGCGCAAAGCCGCTTTTGACCTCTTTGAGAGGCACGCGGTCTTGCGGCCGCTTCGGTCCGGCGAGCGACGGCTCGACCGACGAAAGCTCAAGCTTGAGCACGTCGGTGAAAACCGGATCTTGCGCCGACTTGGCGTGGTACATGCCCTGCGCCTTGGCGTAGGCCAGCACCAACGCGATGCGATCGGCGGGGCGCCCGGTGTCGCGCAGATAGCGGATGGTGTCGTCGTCGATCGGGAAAAAACCGCAGGTCGCGCCATACTCCGGCGACATATTGCCGAGCGTGGCACGATCCTCGATCGAGAGACTTGCCAGGCCTGGCCCAAAATACTCGACGAACTTGCCGACCACCCCGCGCTTGCGCAGCATCTGCGTGACCGTCAGCACCAAATCCGTAGCGGTGACGCCTTCCTTAAGCTTGCCGTTGAAGCGTACGCCGATCACTTCCGGCAACAGCATCGAATATGGCTGGCCGAGCATGGCGGCTTCCGCCTCGATGCCGCCGACGCCCCAGCCGAGCACCGATAAGCCGTTGACCATGGTGGTGTGCGAGTCGGTGCCGACCAACGTGTCGGGATAAGCAAGCTCGGTAGCAACCGATTTATCGGCGAATTTCAGCTTGGTCTTCACCGTCCAAACGGTGTGCGAAAGATATTCGAGGTTAACCTGATGGCAGATGCCGGTACCGGGCGGCACCACGCGGAAATCTTCGAACGAACGCTGCGCCCATTTGAGGAAGCGGTAGCGTTCCTGATTCTGTTTGTATTCTTCGTCGACGTTTTTCTTGAACGCGGTATTACTGCCGAAGAAATTGACCACCACCGAATGATCGATGACCAGGTCGACCGGCACCAGCGGATTGATCTTTTTCGGATCGCCGCCCAGCATTTTCATGGCGTCGCGCATGGCGGCGAGATCGACCACCGCCGGAACGCCGGTGAAATCCTGCATCAACACGCGTGCCGGCCGGAACGCGATCTCGCGTTCCGAAGTCTTGGTCTTGAGCCACTGCGCAACCGCCTGGATGTCCTCTTTGGTGACGGATCGGCCGTCCTCGTTGCGAAGCATGTTTTCGAGCAAAACCTTGAGCGAGAACGGTAGGCGGGAAATCCCTTTCAAGCCGTTCTTCTCGGCAACCGGCAGGCTGTAATAGGCGTAGGTCTTGGACCCGACTTTGAGCGGCCTTAGGCATTTGAAGCTGTCGAGCGAAGCCATGATTATTTTCCCATCCTGCCGGCCGCCCGCCGGCGCAATTCGGAGGTAATTTATTGCCGGAACGAGCGCCAACGGAACGCTGGCGACCAGACAAAGCAAGCGATACCGACGCGCTTTTGTCCGCGCGTCGGCTTATAGGGTCTTTTCAAGACTTGTGCCAGATCGGCAAGAAATGGTCGATAAACTGCTGGGAATGGCTGGGTTGTTTGAACCGTCTGGTGCGCCCCTTACCCCTCATTCGGGACCAAGCTGATGCGGCTTTCGGCCTCTGATTTAGGCTGCCGGCGGGGCGGCCGCACGGTTTTCGCGGGCATCAGCTTTGCGGTGGGGGCCGGCGAAGCGCTGGTTATCCGCGGCCGCAATGGCGCGGGCAAATCGTCGCTGCTTCGGCTCATCGCCGGCCTCGTGCGGATTGGCGACGGCCGCCTCGATTTGGAGGGCGGCGACCCCGAATTGACGCTTAATGAACAGGCGCATTATCTCGGCCACCAGGATGCGCTGAAGCCTTCGTTGTCGGTCGGCGAAAACCTGCACTTCTGGTCGCGCTTTCTGGGCGGATCGTCGGACGTCCGCGAGCCACTGGCGGCGGTCGGTCTCGCCGCGCTCACCGATTTGCCCGCGGCTTATTTATCCGCCGGCCAGCGCCGGCGCCTTTCAATCGCCCGATTGCTCGCGGTCAAGCGACCGATCTGGTTGCTCGACGAGCCCACCAGCACCCTCGACGCGACGGCACAGACGCAGCTTGCCGGTTTGATGCGCACCCATCTCGCCGGTGGCGGCCTCATCCTTGCGGCGACCCACACCCCGCTCGGCATCGATGGCGCTAAAGAACTACGGCTTGGAGAACCGCAATGAACGCGCTCTCCGCTATACTCGCCCGCGACTTGCGCGTTGCGGTCCGCGTCGGCGGTGGCGCGCTGATCGGCGTACTGTTTTTTCTCGTGGTGGTGACGCTCACTCCGCTGGCGCTCGGACCGGATCTGGCGCTGCTGCAGCGGATCGGTCCCGCCATCCTTTGGCTCGCGGCATTGCTGGCGAACCTGCTTGCACTTGACCGGCTGTTCGCCGCCGACCACGAAGACGGCTCGCTCGATCTCATTCTAACCGGACGAGCGCCGCTCGAACTCGTCGTTGCGGTCAAAGGTCTGGCGCAATGGCTGACCACCGGGCTTCCGCTTGTC
>JASHSY010000163.1 GCA_030040825.1 Xanthobacteraceae bacterium | reverse complement strand
GAAACCCGGCGCGTTGCCTCACATGAGGGCGCCATCCTCGCGAGTGTCAGCGACGGCACGCGCGTCGTCAGCGGCGGCGACGATGGCCGCGTTGCTGCGACCAACGCAAAGTGTGAGACCCACATTTTGGCAAGTGACTCGAAACACCGCTGGATCGATCACATCGCTCTAGGTCCGGATGGCGGAATTGCCTGGTCTGCCGGCAAAACCGCATTCGCGCAGGGAAAGGAATTGCGGACGTTCGAAGCACCATCGACGGTTGGCGCACTTGCCTTCTTTCCAAAGGGTTTCCGACTCGCGATCGGGCACTACAACGGCGCCACACTCTGGTTTCCCAACGCGCCGGAGGCGCCGCCCCAAAAGCTCGAACGGAACGGCTCACACTTGGGCGCCACCGTCAGCCCTGATGGCCGCTTCCTGGTCACTACCATGCAAGAGCCAATGCTGCACGGTTGGCGACTCATCGACAGCCAGGACATGCGCATGTCTGGTTATACCGCGCGGGTCAAATCGCTTTCCTGGAGCGCTGATGGCCAGTGGTTGGCCACATCCGGGGCCGCGCAACTTGTGCTGTGGCCGTTTCCACACAGCAAGGACGGACCGATGGGCAAGCCGCCACGCCTGCTGGCGCCGTCCGGTCACCGTATCGAGGTCGTCGCCTGTCATCCTCGCAACGCCGTCGTCGCTGCAGGTTACGATAACGGCATGATCTTCCTCATGCGCATCGACGATGGCGCGAAAATTCTGGGCAAGAAGCCGGGCAGCGCGCCTGTTACCGCGCTCGCCTGGAGCACCGACGGGCTGTTGCTCGCATGGGGCACGGAGGAGGGCGAGGCGGGTATAATCGACCTCGCCTAGGCCGGCCAATGATTCCGATTCTTTTTGGTGAGTTTCGGGCTTGCCGCGGACAACGGTCGGCGACGGTGGCGCCGCACCGGTCGAGCGAGCGCAGCGAGCTAAAGCATCATCACATAATCTGGTGCTGCCGCTCAGGATTGAACTGAGGACCTCTCCCTTACCAAGGGAGTGCTCTACCACTGAGCTACGGCAGCGAACCGTTCAGCCCTGCGCGTCGCGTACAGCCGGTGCAACGCAAGTGCAATAAAATCGCGGCGATCCTTGCCATAGGGTCGCCAGACGCGCAAGGCGCAGCAAAAGGATAGTCGTGGAGCGAAGAAATCAAAACTCCGATGCGAGCTTATCCAATCCCATGCCGTGGGCCACGCTGCGCACCTCGTTCTTCTGCTCGTCCGAAAAGCTCATGATCAACGGGATGGCGGCGGACTTTAGGTCCTGCACCTCAGCGGCATTCGGATCGATTGAAGCAACTTCGCTGCCCGCCGGCATGCCGTGCCGGCGCGCAAGGCGCTCCTTGACGTAGGCAATGTTGCGCAGCGCGGCCTCGACCGCCGGCCACATGCGGGCTTGATCTGCGGTCAGATGCAGCCTTTCCTTGATGCTCGCGATCTGCGCGTCATTGAGGAGAAAACCCGGGCGAACGGGGTGACGTGGCACCGCCGCGGCGGCTTTCGTCCTCGGCTCGCCGCTTGGCGGCATAACTGCTGCCGGTTTCATTTCGGTATGCGGTGGTGTCAATGCCGCTGACGCCGGGCGCGTCGGTGCGGCATCCGCCGGCGGCAGCGACGCCACAGTCTGCAACGGCTGCACCGTCGGCGCGGCGGCGCCCGGCGCCATTGGTTGCGGGCTAAGCAGCGCGAGCCGAGCCTGTTTGAGTTCAGCAGTACTCACAGTGCCGGTCGGCAGATCCGCCGCGGATTCGTCCACAGCAGCATCGGCATTCGCTTCCGGAAAGCGCAGGGCGATGTTCTGCGAAGCAGAAAGGTCGGTGGAGTTGACGGCAACCGCGTGCCAGGCGCCAAGCAGGTACCCGAGAAAGCCGGCCCCAAGAAGCGAAAGATAACGCCCGCGCTTGAGCCCCCGAACCCGCCGCATACGCAACGCCCCGCCCCTACCTTCCCGATGGCTCTAGTTCCTTTCAAATGAAGCTTAATTTATGTCTAACGAGCGAATTTTTGCCGGCAGACCGCGATCTGCGCACGGGCGCTGGAACAACAAAAGGCCCGGCAGGGATGCCGGGCCTTTGGAACTTTTCCCGAAACGGGAATGCCGGTGATGGTTACGCCGCCTCTTCCTCGACGACGGCGTCTTCCTCCGCTTCCGGCTTCGGTCCACGATGAGGGCCCTTGGCGAGCGCGGCCTCAATCTCCTTGATCGCTTCGGTTTCGGTCAGCCGCTGCACCGCCGCAACCTCGCGCGATAGACGATCGAGGGCGGCCTCGTAGAGCTGCCGCTCGGAGTATGATTGCTCCGGTTGCGACTCCGAACGAAAGAGATCCCGAACGACTTCGGCGATGGCGACGATGTCGCCAGAGTTGATCTTGGCCTCGTATTCCTGCGCGCGGCGCGACCACATGGTGCGCTTGATCCGCGCCCGCCCCTTCAATGTCTCAAGCGCCCGTTTGACCATGGGCGTCTCGGCGAGCTTGCGCATGCCGACCGAAGCGATCTTCGAGGTCGGCACCCGCAAGGTCATCTTGTCCTTGACGAAGTTGATGACGAAAAGTTCAAGCCGCGCTCCAGCGACCTCTTGCTCCTCGATCGCAACGATCTGGCCCACACCATGGGCCGGATAGACGATGAATTCGTTGGTCTTGAAGCCCTGCCGCTGTGTAGTCTTCTTCGCATTCATTCCCAAAGCTACTCCTTCCGCTTCCGGCTTCCGCCGGAGGGCGGCTTTTGCGACGCCAACCCTTCCCCGGGTCGTTTGCCGCGTGGTCTGTGTGGGCCTGCGGCTTACGCCGGAGGCGGGCTTTCTAGTCTTCCGGCTCCTGCCGGCCGTGCCCTTCTTTGCACGATGACGACGAGTGTTTTCAGCCACAGCTCTCGCGTGGATTTTTCACGCCTCTTTTGACGGTTCCTCGATAACGCCCCGGAAAAATAAGCTCCCCGAGTGAGGGAGCTGTATATGGGGTGTAGTATTCATTATGTGAACCGTTTTATATCACATTTTCAGCCAAAATCAAAGCCTTATGGCATTGCAAAAGATCGCAAGCGGAACAAGGTTAAGGCTAAAAATACAACGATTTAAGCTAGTTGCCTGTTCCCGGGTTGGGGGAAAAATACTGCTCGAACTTGCCGGTTACGCCCTCGAAATCCTTGGCGTCGGCGGGCGGATCTTTTTTGGCAGTGATATTTGGCCAGATTTTCGCAAATTCCGCGTTCACGCTCAGCCACTTCTCGACATTGGGCTCGGTGTCGGGCTTGATCGCGTCGACCGGGCATTCAGGTTCACAAACGCCGCAATCGATGCACTCGTCGGGGTGGATGACCAACATATTCTCGCCCTCGTAAAAGCAATCTACGGGGCACACCTCAACACAGTCCATGTATTTGCATTTAATGCAATTATCGTTGACGATATAGGTCATCTGCTCACTCTGACTTCGGTCCGTTCGCGGGCCTTGCTCCTACCGCAAGGCCCATAGGGGCGCAAGGTTTGCAGCCTTGCCGGGGGTAGTCGCCTTCGGTCGCGCTCTCAAAGCAATTCCTCGTAGAGGCAAGCTGCGGCGGCCGCCGGTCCTCGCCGCTCAGAAAACGCGGTCACTTTGATCACGCGCACGCGCCGGTCGAGCGCGACAGTAATTACGTCGCCTCGCCGTACCATGCGGCCAGGCGCGCTAATTCGCGACCCGTTAATGCGTACATAGCCGGCATTGGCCAGCCCGGCTGCCGCAATACGGCTGCGCACCAGCCGGGCGTGCCACAGCCATCGGTCGATGCGCTGCCGGTCGGCCTGAACCGCCAACGCTATCGACGCTCCTTGGCGTCGGCTTCGAGTTGCGCTTTCAGTGCGGCGAGCTTGGCGAAGGGCGAATTGGGGTCCGGCGCTTTTTCACGGCGATCATCTCGCTCGTACCGCTTATTGCGTTCATGCCGCCCCCCATGCGCGGCTGGCCGCTCGCGGCGTGGGCGGTCGAAACGCTCGCCGGATTCCCGGCGCCGGTGCCGCGATTGTCGCTCGGGTCTCGAAGCTTCGTCCGTTGCGGCAGCCACACTCGGCCCGGTTTGCTCGGCAGCCGGAGCCGATACACCACCCTCCGAAGCGATCGCACTCGTCGGGGCTGGTTTTGCGTCGGCCGTTGCCGGATGTTTGCCGGCATCGCCCCGCCGGGTGCGCGGATGACGGCCCCGGCCTTGGCGCGCGAGCCGTCCCGGCCGCCAGACTTCGATCATCTCCGGTTCCACCGCCGTAGCAACCGGCAGATCGACCGGCGCTTCAGCAACGGGTGCGGCAACTTCTTCCGCTTCCAGCGCTTCCACCGGCGGTCTATCGGCAGCAGTCTCTGCTGCGACCTCCGGAATCGAAACTGGCGCGGTGCCATCGAGCGGCGCTGACGGAATGTCGGTGGTCGTTGGCGCAGCCGCCTCGCCGCCTTCAGCAGTCGCAGGCGTAGGCGCGGGCACCGGCTCAATCGGTTTGGGCCGCCGCTCCATCCGATAGCCGAGCGAGCGCAGGATCGAAGCGAAGTCTTCGCCGGACGCACCAGTGAGCGAAGTCATGGTGTTGACAATCGCAAAGCCGCCGCCGGTGACCGCGCCCGGCGGCTTGGGTCCGGCGATGCCCTCGCGCCAGGCCAGCGCCGGACGGATCAGATCGGCCAGCCGTTCGAGTATATCGACGCGTACCGCGCGCTCGCCGCAAGCGCGATAACCGGCCGTGCGATAGAGCGCAGGATCAATCTCACGTTTGATGGGAATAGAGGTGCGGCCGCTGCCGGCAAGCTGCAGCAAATCGTCGAGACCCTGGTTCGATGCACCGGTGGCCGCCAGCGCGCAAAGCTGCACCGCAAGTGCGCGCGGTGCGGGTTTGAGGAGCGCAGGCAGGTAGATGTGATAGGCGCCGAAACGCACACCGTATTTGCGCAACGTCGCCCGCTCCGGCTGTTCCAACCCCTTGACTTGATCGGCAACACGTATCCGATCGAGAACGCCCAGCGCCTCAACAAGCTGAAAAGCGACGCCGCGGGCGACGCCGCTGATATCCGTAGCCGCCGAAAGCTCGAACAGCGGCCCCAGCAATTTTTCGATGTATGCTTTTACCCATTTATCAATCCGCGCCTCGACCGCCTCGCGTGGCGCGCCGGACAAATGCTCGTCGGCGATCACCCGCACGCGAGGCCGCAGCGCGTCATCGCCGGCGATAAGCTTGCCGACCGCTGCGCCGATCCAGCGCACGGTTCCATCGGCGGCCAGCACGAATTGCCCATCGGGCGCCTCCGCCAGCCGCACGGCGCGGGCGGAGATTTCGCCCGCCAGAGCCTTTTGCGCCGCGTTTTGCAGCGCCTTAGCCTCGGAATCACCCGACGATGCATCCGGCACGAAGACGAAGCCGTCGAGCCGGCCGATAGCGTGGCCTTCGACGATCACGTCGCCGCTTTTGCCCATCTCCGGCTCAAGCTGGGCATTCTCGCGCAGCCGGCGCATCAGCACACTGGTGCGGCGATCGACGAAGCGTTCGGTCAGCCGCTCGTGCAACGCATCCGAAAGCTTGTCCTCGACGGCGCGGGTTACGCCCTGCCAATGCTCCGGATCGGTGAGCCAATCCGGCCGGTTGGCCGCAAACGTCCACGTGCGAATATGCGCGATGCGGTTTGACAGCGTGTCGATGTCACCATCGGTGCGATCGGCAAACGCCACCTGCTCGGCGAACCAGTCGGTTGGGATCGCTCCTTCGCGCTGGATATAGCTGTATACACTGACCACAAGCTCAGCATGGGTCGCCGGTGCAATCTTGCGGTAATCCGGAATCTGGCAGACGTCCCATAGCCGTTCGACATCGGCGCTGCTTGAAGTCAGCGCGCGCACGTCATCTTCACGCGCAGCATGGTCAAGCACGAGGATATCCTCGGCGGCCGGCGCGCGCGTCATGGTATCTTCGGTCGGCGCCTCAGCCAGCGTCGCCTGCAAGGCCCCGATCGAAGAAAAATCGAGATCAGAATTGCGCCATTGCACGATCCTCACCGGCTCGAAGGTGTGCGACTCCAGTGCCTGCGCCAATTCCGGCTCGAATGGCGGGCAGCGGCCGGTCGTGCCGAAGGTACCGTCACGGGTCGCGCGGCCCGCCCGCCCGGCGATCTGAGCAAGCTCGGCCGGCGAAAGCTTGCGGAATTGGTAGCCGTCGAATTTCCGGTCGGAAGCGAATGCAATGTGGTCGACGTCGAGGTTAAGGCCCATGCCGATGGCGTCGGTCGCCACCAGGTATTCGACCTCACCCGCCTGATAGAGTGCAACTTGCGCGTTGCGCGTGCGCGGCGACAGCGCGCCGAGCACCACCGCGGCGCCTCCGCGTTGGCGTCGAATAAGCTCGGCGATGGCGTAAACCTCCTCGGCCGAGAAGGCGACAATGGCGGAGCGGCGCGGCAGCCGAGTAAGCTTCTT
>JASHSY010000162.1 GCA_030040825.1 Xanthobacteraceae bacterium | reverse complement strand
CCGGGGCAGCGGCAGTGATCTCAGTCGCCATAGCCGGATTTGCCGCGGGCCAGATGGGATCCGCCACCGGCGCTGGGGTCGGTGCCGGAGTGGGAGCAACCTCTGCGGTCTTTACTGGCAGTAGCGGCCGGTGTCGTCGCAGCGCCGCGGCGTGCGTGTGCCTTTTGGTTCTGGCGGCGACTTTGCGCGATCGCCTGACTGTGGATTTGGCGATGGCGTTTGCATGCGATTTCGCCTTCGCCTTGCTCGGCTGCTCGGCGATTTGCAGGAGCTGCAGCGGCTTGCCGGCTGACTGGCTGCCTGCCGTTTGCGCGGTCGCTGCGGTGGTCGCCGCAGCGGCGGAAAGCAGGGCAGCAGCCGCGGCCACCGCCGCGATACGAGTACGCAACATTGCGCTCCTCCGGGACTGGCTGAACACTTTGCAGCCAACTCAGGCCAGAATGAGGTGACCTCATGGTGACCCAATTGCGGATTTTTTGCCGCAAAGCGCGGACAAAAATCGGTCCTGTTTAACCATGCTTCTTCAGTGTCGAGCGCCCTGTTATGGTGGAACTTGGAAACGCCGGGGGCGGAAAAATTATGATCGATGTCAAAACCGAAAACGGCATTGCCATTGTCACGCTCAAGCACGGCAAGGCCAACGCGCTCGATATCGAATTCTGCGATGCGTTGACGAAGTGCTTCGAGGAACTTCGCACTTCGGCGGCGCGGGCCGTGGTGGTGACCGGGCAGGGCGGTATCTTCTCGGCCGGCGTCGACCTTATCCGGGCGAATGCCGGCGGCGCCGATTACATGCGCAAATTCCTGCCGGTGTTGAACCGGTCGTTTGAGTCGATTTTCTTCCATCCGAAGCCGCTGGTCGCGGCGATCAACGGCCATGCCATGGCCGGCGGCGCCGTGCTCGCTTGCTGCGCCGATCGCCGCATCATGGCGCGAAGCGGCGGCCGCATCGGCGTGACCGAGTTGCTGGTGGGCGTGCCGTTTCCGGCGCTCGCCTTCGAAGCGGTACGCTTGGCCGTGCCATCGCGTTATTTGCCGGAATCGTTGTTCAGCGGCGCGACCTACGAGGCCGATATTGCCCTCCAGCGCGGCTGGGTCGAGGAAGTTGTGACAGCGGATGCCTTGATGCCGCGGGCAATTGCGGCCGCGCAGTCATTGGCACAATTGGCGCCGGCGGCTTTTGCGCAGACCAAGAAGCAGCTGCGTCAGGAAATTCGCGAGCGGCTTAATCAAAACGGTGCGGCCGTCGACAAAGCCGTCACCGAAATCTGGGCCGCGCCGGAGACGCTGCGCTACATCGGCGAGTATGTCGCGCGCACGCTCAAGAAATCTCGGGCAACAGGCTAAGCCGCTTGGATGAACTTTTCCGCCTCGGCGGGGTCTGCCAGCCAGGGGAAGAACGTGCGCGGGTCGTCGAACCCATTGACGAAGGCTTTGCCGATTTTCGGCTTTGATTGCGCCGCTCCGAGAATATTGATGACGTGCGGCGGCGGCGGCTGCAACATGGCGTTGGTCCAGCCGGTAACGAACTGCGCATAGTTCCAATATTCGTCGAACGTCTGTTGCATCCAGGCGCCGTCGAACGGCTTGTTGCCGTGATCGAGTATCCGTTTGAGATAGCTGCGGGCCGCCTTGGCGGCGTTGTTCGATCCCTGTCCGGTGATCGGATCGTTCAGCACGACCGCATCGGCTATGCCGAGCACCAGTGCGCCGGAAGGAAGCTTCGCGACCGCCTTGCGCACCGTCGGCGCAAAACGGCCGCTGAGAATGCCGTTCGGGTCGGTGAGTTTGACGTTGCGCGCGCGCTCCGCTTCCCAGGGATAAAATTTGTTGAGGATTTCGATGCTGCGCTCGAGGTGCTGGTCGGGCGTCTTCACGTCGTTCCAGCAATCCATCGGCCCCCCGGGAATGCCTTCGAACACCATGATCTCGCAGGGTCCGGTCGTCGTCAGCGCTGGAAACACGAAATATTCGCCGACGGTCGGAGCGATGTTGAAGGCGACATGAGTCGGCTTATACGGCGTGAGGCCCGTAACGTATGTCAAAGCAAGCGCGCGCTGCGGCTTATCGAATGGCGAGCGTTCCGCATCGCGTTCGAACAACTTGACGATGTCGCCCTTGCCGCCGGCAACGATCAAGAGATCGCTTTGTCGGGCATAATTCTCCAGATCCGCGACGTTGGCGTCACGGATGACCAACTCGCCGCCGATCTCCTGAAACTTCTTCATCCAGCCGGGATATTTGACCCGCTGATCCACGGACTGCCCCGGCTTATCGAGCAGATAAACCCACTGGAGGGCCTTACTTCCGTCGGGCGCGGCAATGCTGACGCCGAGGCCATCGGTGTATGGGCACTCCTTCTCCCAATAATTGATGCCGAGGTCGCGTTCGGCCTGCAGTGCGTCGTTGAACATGAATTGACTCGACATCACCTTGCCGGCGGCGAAGTCCTCGGCAGTGCGGTTGGAAACCACCCGCACCGTGTAGCCCTTCTGGCGTAGTCCAAGTCCGAGTTGCAATCCGGCTTGGCCGGCACCGACGATGGTGATGTTACGCATGTTGCTCCTCCCGCGAGTTCGCTTTTTTGGTCGTTACGACATCAATAAAGGAATGGCCGGATCGGCGCGTTCCGGCCCCATCGCCGTATAGCCGCCGTCCACCCGAATATCCGTTCCGGTGATGAAGCTCGCATTATCCGAGAGAAGGAACGCGACCGCCTCTGCAACTTCCGCCGGATTGCCGGTCCGACCGAGCAGATGAAAGGGCTTGGCCACGCCGTCGGTTTTGGCGCGGTTGCCCTTGGTCAATTCGACCATGATGTTGCTCCAGGTCCAGCCCGGCGAGACGGCGTTGACGCGAATGCCATCGGGCGCGAGGTCCATTGCCTGATTGCGCGTCAATTGCAGGATGGCCGCTTTCGCAACCGGATAAACCCAGCGGCCGGTCTGCGCCACGCGTGCGGAAATCGAACCGAAATTGACGATGGCGCCTTTGTTCTTCTTCAGATGCGGCCGGGCGGCCTGCATCAGCATGACCGAACCGACGACGTTGACGTTGAAGGCGGTCAGCCAGTCGGCGCGCGTGGTGTCGGCGCCGTTATCGAGATACGTGCAGGCGACGTTGACCAGATAGTCGAGCCGGCCGGTCGCCTCGACAGTGGTTTTGATCAGCGCGGCAATGTCGGCGTCGCTGGTGATGTCGCAGCGGATGAAGCGCGCTTTGGCGCCAAGCTTTTTCGCCGCTGTTTCGCCATCGGCCGTATTGATGTCGGCGATGACGACGTTGCACCCGTAGCCAACGAGCGTTTCGGCGACCGTCTGGCCGATCAGGGTCGAGCCGCCCGAGACAATCGCGGTCTTGCCGTCCAGCCCACGCATACCAAACTCCCACGCTACTCACGGCAGGGGGACACTGTGCGAAATTTATTGCCCTTTCGCAAGGAATGGCATGGGTCGCCGCCAAGCCATCGCGCCGCCCCGCAAGCTCCGCTAGACTGTCTGCGGGCTTGTCGTTCACGCTTGCATTGCCAGGAGCACAGAATGCCTATCGATTTGTCGGCTGTGAATTGGGTGTTCGTTGGATTGATGGCGGCGCTCGCCTTTGTTGCTGCATTGCTGGGCAGCGTCATTGCGTTCCGCAACCGCTTTGTCGGAGCGATTATCGCGGGGATACTATTTGCCGCAGGCTTTGTTGCTTGGAACTATTATCCTCACGGTTTCGGGCTTCCGATCATCAAGACGATCGGCAACGACGGCGCGGCTGGCTAGTTGAACGCTCGCGCCGGCCTCGCTATGCCTAGTTGAGTTTTGAAAAAAATGGAGCGGTCATGAACAAGGTCTATGCGGACACCAAGTCCGCGTTGGCCGGGTTGCTTAAGGACGGCATGCTGATCATGGCTGGCGGCTTTGGTCTCTGCGGCATTCCGGAAAGCTTGATCCTGGCAATCCGCGACTCCGGCGTGAAGAACCTCACCGTCGTTTCCAACAACTGCGGCGTCGATGGCAAAGGACTTGGGGTTTTGCTCGACACCAAGCAAATCAAGAAAATGATCGCGTCCTATGTCGGCGAGAACAAAACCTTTGCCCAGCAATTCCTCGACCATCAGATCGAGATCGAATTCAACCCGCAGGGCACGCTGGCGGAGCGGATCCGCGCCGGCGGCGCCGGCATTCCGGCCTTCTTCACCAAGACCGGCGTCGGCACATTGATCGCCGAAGGCAAGGAAGTACGCGAATTCGACGGCCAGCGTTATGTGATGGAGCGCGGGCTCGTTGCCGACCTTTCGGTCGTCCACGCTTACAGGGGCGATACCGAGGGCAACCTCGCTTATCGCAAAACGGCGCGCAATTTTAATCCGATCATGGCAACGGCCGGACGGGTGACCGTCGCCGAGGTCGAGCATCTGGTGCAACCGGGCGACATCGATCCCGACCACATCATCACGCCTGGAATCTACGTACGGCGGATCGTCCACATCCCCAATGCGGTGAAATACATCGAGCAACGCACGGTTCGTAAGCGCGAGAAAGCGGCCGCAGCGGCCGGAACAGGAGTGGAAGTCTGATGCCCTGGACCCGCGACGAAATGGCGGCGCGCGCCGCGAAAGAGCTTAAGGACGGCTTCTACGTCAACCTCGGCATCGGTATTC
>JASHSY010000161.1 GCA_030040825.1 Xanthobacteraceae bacterium | reverse complement strand
GTGTCGTACATGTGCCAGCGCCAGTCGTCCTCGCCCATATTGCCGAGTGCGGCGGCGATACCGCCCTGTGCGGCCACGGTGTGCGAGCGGGTCGGGAAAACTTTGGTGATGCAGGCGGTGCGCAATCCGGCTTCGCTGCAGCCGACGACGGCGCGCAGGCCGGCGCCGCCGGCGCCGATGATGACCACGTCATAGGCATGGTCCTCGATCGGGTAGGCGCGGCCGTTGACGGCCGGTGCGGCGTTTTTTCCGTTGGCTTTGCTGCCTGCCATCTCACACTCCGAACGAGAGCTTGAAGATGCCGTAGGCGGACGCAAGCCCTACGGCGATGCAGAAGAATGTGTTGGCCATGATCAAGGCGAGCTTGGCAAAATCATCGTGCACGTAATCCTCAATGATCACCTGCATGCCGATGCGCATATGCGCGATGATCGACAGGATGAATAACAACATGACGACGGCGACCAGCGGCGAGCCGAGAATTTGCGCGACAGCGGCCTGATTGCGGCCGAGCAGCATGACGATGATGGTCACCACGGCGATGGTCAGCGGAATATTGGCGACCGCGGTCAGCCGCTGACGCCAAAAGTGTTCGGTGCCCGAGCGGGCCGCGCCGCGGCCGAGCACGCGGGCAAGCGGGGTACGGATATGCTTGGCGGGCGTGTCGCTCATCGCGAGCCGCCCATTGCCAGCAAGCCGACGATCCACAACAAGACCGTGATTGCAATCGAGCCGATCAGGTTGGCGGCGGCGAGCCACTCGCGTTCGCTTGGGCCAAAGCCGCGTCCGGTGTCCCAGATCAGATGGCGGATGCCGCCGAGCATGTGATGGATCAGCGCCCAGGTGTAGCCGAACAGGATCAGGCGGCCGATGATCGAGCCGGCGAACCATTCGAATTTGGCATAACCGTTCGGCCCGGATCCCGCGGCCAATAGCCACCAGGCCAGGATCAGCGTTCCGAAATAAAGCCCAAAGCCGGTGATGCGATGGACGATCGACATCATCATCGTCAACATCGGTCGGTAGATTTGCAGATGCGGCGACAGCGGCCGTGCGGCGGGAGCCTTGGTTTCGGCCATATCGATCAAATCCGAATCGGCCTGCGGCGCGACAGGCTTGAATCGTTCCTATCCAATCCCCGCCGGTGCCGCAATGCGGTGAGAACCCGCCGCGCCGAGCGGAGGTGGGCACTGACTTCGCTTTCCGCGAAACATTAGCATTGAATAGCTCAAAGACAATTGGCATTATTCAAAATGAGGCTTCGCGAAATACGAAGGCAAGCTTTATCATGCGCTTTGACCTTGCCGATCTCAGCTTATTTCGCCACGTGGTCGAGGCCGGCAGCATCACGCACGGTGCGGCACGCGCACACTTGGCGCTGGCTGCGGCATCGACCCGCATCCGCAATATGGAAGAGACGTTGGGCGTGCCATTGCTCACACGCGGACGGCAGGGTGTCACCCCGACGCAAGCCGGACGGACCTTGTTGCAGCATGCGCGTGCGATCCTGCGTCAAGCCGAGCAATTGCATGAGGACCTCGGCGCGTATGGCGGTGGGCTCGCCGGCCAGATCCGCGTCCTATCCAACACCAACGCGCTAACCGAATTTCTGCCGGACGCGTTGTCGTCGTTTTTGGCCGCGCATCCGAATGTCAACGTCGATCTGGAGGAGCGGCTCAGTGACGAGATCGTCGGGTTGATCGCGGAAGGCGTTGCCGATCTCGGTATCGTCGCCGGAACCGTCGATGCTCGCGCGCTGGAGACCTATCCGTTCCGCCACGACCGCTTCGTGCTGGTGGTGGCGCGCGACCACCCGCTGGCGAAAAGAGCGAAGATCGGTTTCGAGGACGTGCTCGACCACGATTTCGTTGGGCTCGATCGCGCCAGCGCGCTGCAGCGGTTTCTCGCCAGCAAAGCAGTGCGGATCGGCAGGCCGTTGCGGTTGCGCCTGCAGTTGCGCAGTTTCGATGCGGTCTGCCGCCTGGTCGAGTGTAAAGTCGGTATCGGCATCGTGCCGCAAACGACGGCACAGCGGGTGGCCAAGACCATGGCGATTGCGATTGTGCCGCTCACCGACCCGTGGGCGGTGCGCGAGCTAACGATTTGTATCCGCAATATGAAGGAATTGCCGCTGTATGCACGGCAGCTGGTCGAGCATTTGCGCGCCCAAGGCTAAGCGGTTCCTTCGAAAAGTTACAAATCCTGCGAGGAACCGTTCGGCCCGGTGTGCTTTTGCTTTGCGGGCAAGGCGCCCTGCGCGCGTTCAATTGGGAGAAATGTCATGTTCGACAACTATCTGCGAATATCCATGCTCGCGATCGCCTGCAGCGTCGTTGCAGTCCCGGCGTCGGCGGCCGGCAAATACGATGGTGACTGGAGCGTCGTGATCACGACCAGAAATGGAGCCTGCGAGCCAAGCGTACGCTATGCCGTCCAAATCCAGAACGGACGGGTGGTGGCCGACGGCGGTGTGGCTACCGTCGACGGGCAGGTAACCAAAGTCGGAACGGTGATGGTGAACGTCCAGGCCGGTGGCCAGTGGGCCGAGGGTTCCGGTCGCCTGGGCAAGGTCAATGGCAGCGGAGTCTGGCAGGGCCAAGGTTCGGCGGGTGCATGCGGCGGCACCTGGGTGGCGCAACGCGTTGTGCCGAGCGGCGAGCCGAACGCGCCGATCTACGATTATGCACCGCAACCAGTCGCACCTAGCGCTCAGGGCGTCGGTGCGCAGGCCGCGGCGTGTGCGGCGCGTTTCCACTCCTACAATGCGGCGACCGGAACCTATCTCGGTGCGGACGGCTTGCGTCACCGCTGTCCGTGATTGGCGCGGCGCTCAGCGCGGCATCAATACCCAGTAGTCGAGGTCGAGCAGCACCGCCTTGTCATAGTCGTCACCCGACTTGAACGGGAAATCGGCGCAGGGGTGGTCAACGGTCGCGATGGTGCGCAGCCGTAGTGCACCGACATCCGTGCGGCCCGGCAGCTCGGATTTCGCCAGCACCTCCGACCACGCAAACACGGTTTTGCCGGCGAACAAAGGCGCGACATGACGGCCGCCGTTGATCGCGGCGACGTGGAAGGCATTGGCAAGCCCGTTGAACGACAGCGATCGCGCCAGTGAAATAACGTGCCCGCCATAGATCAGGCGATGGCCAAAACGCCCCTGCTTGGCGCCGAACAAATCGAAATGGATGCGCGCGGTATTCTGGTAGAGACGCGTCGCAATCATATGCTCGGCTTCTTCTACCGTGATGCCGTCCACATGATCGATGCGTTCGCCGACTTGATAGTCGTTGTAGCGATCCGCGCTGCCGGCTAGCGCCACGTCGTAGCCCCTATTGTCGATCGGCGGACACGCTTCACCCAAAACCTTGGGATCGAGTGCGGTAGGCAGGCGCGGGACGTGATCGCCGGGCGCCGGCGCCGATTCATCGCGCTTGCGAACCATGACCCAGCGCACATATTCGAGAACCGGCGTGCCGTCATGCTTATGGCCGGTTGTGCGAACGTAGACGATGCCGGTCTTGCGGCTGGAATTTTCCTTCAACCCGATGACTTCAGACACCGCCGACAGCGTATCGCCGGGGAAAACCGGCTGACGAAACGAACAGCTGGCATAGCCTAGATTGGCGACGGCATTGAGCGAAACATCCGGAACGGTCTTGCCAAAAATAATGTGGAAGACAAGCAGATCGTCGACCGGTGCGCGCGGATAGCCGATCGCCTTGGCGAATTCGTCCGAAGACTGCACAGCAAAGCGCGGTCCGAACAGCGCGTTATAGAGGGCGACATCGCCGGTAGTGACCGTGCGTGGCGTGGCATGCCGGATGACCTGGCCAATGCAAAAATCCTCGAAACAATTGCCGGGACTGGTTTTCGACATTGGCAATTTAACCCTATGATGGTCCGGCAATTGTGCGTTGTCATACCCGAACGTAGATATGCGCGCAAAGTGCGGATCGGCCGTTGTAATACGTTGTTGGTTTAGTGGCTGGTCGTGCGCGCCGGCGCAAAGGAGGCGTTAGTGAAAGCGACTATGTTTCTTATGGCCCTGTTGGCCGGTTCATGTGCCAGTACGTTTGCGTTCGCGACAGCCGCTAATCCGTTCGATGGAGAATGGGAGGAGGTCATCGTCGGCGAGAACCAGCATTGTGATGTCACTGTGAATACGGCATTCACAGTCAGCGGGGGCCATCTCAGTCAGCCGGGATCGAGCGGAACGGTGCGTCCAAATGGATCAGCAGCCGGCACGTCCGCCAACAGCGGACTGACCGCAACCTGGACCGGGCATTTTGCGGGAAACAAGGCGGTGGGCCGATTCCGGCGTAGCGATGGCTGCGTTGGCCGCTGGAGCGCGGTTCGGCATTAGTTTTTCACGAGCCTTACGGCGGCCCTGTCCTACTCCGCCGTGCCAAATTCACGTAGCCGTGAGCCGCGGCTGAAACCTTCTTACCGGGCGACCGTATCTCGAAGCGGTGAGGCGATCACTTTCGCATCCCCCGGCACATCGCCGGCTCTCTCATCGCAACACGTCAGATTCAGATATGGAGCTCCTCATGTCCAAGCGTTTCGTCTTGATCGCCGCCGCGGCGGCGTTCGCTCTCGCAGCCGGCGCGGCGGTTTCCGCCTCCGCCGCGACGATGTCGGAAAAGACCGTCAACGTCGGCGGCGCGCCGATGTATCCGTCGAAGAACATCATTCAGAACGCGGTGAACTCGAAGGACCACACCACCTTGGTCGCGGCCGTAAAGGCCGCCGGTTTGGTCGACACGTTGCAAGGTCCCGGTCCGTTCACGGTATTTGCACCGACCAACGAAGCGTTCGCCAAACTGCCGGCCGGCACCGTCGAAAACCTGCTCAAGCCAGAAAACAAGGCGACTCTGGTCAAAGTGCTGACCTATCACGTCGTCCCTGGTCGCATGACGGCGGTCAATCTGATGAAGGCGGTGAAGGACGGCGAGGGGACCGCCAAGCTCAAAACCGTCGCGGGCGAGGACATCTGGATCAAGCAGGCTGGTCCGGGCAAACTTACCATCACCGACTCCAAGGGCGATGTCGCCATGGTCACTATCGCCGATGTGCTGCAGTCGAACGGCGTGATCCACGTCATCGACACCGTGCTGCTGCCATAGGCTATTCGCGCAAACTGCGACCTCTCCCCGCAGGCGGGGAGAGGTCTTTTGACAAGAATGTGAGCCGCACGCGATCCGGCTTTTTGCTAAGCGTCAGCACCCGCGAACCGAGCCATGACCCTCGAAGCCGCAACGAATCCGTCCGTGCTACCCGATACCGCCGGCAAAGCCGTCATTCATCCGCGCTGGGTGCGCGTCACCCACTGGATCAACGCGCTGGCGATGTTGATGATGATCGGATCGGGCTGGCAGATTTACGACGCTTCGCCGCTGTTCGGCTTCGAATTTCCCCGCCAGATTGCACTTGGCAATTGGCTTGCCGGCGCGCTGCTTTGGCATTTTGCGGCGATGTGGTTGTTGGTGATCAACGGTATCGTCTATCTCACGCTTGGCGTTTTGAGCGGCCGTTTTCGCCGCAAGCTCTTTCCCATCCGCCCGGCGGAGGTGTTTCGCGATCTCGTCGCGGCGCTGCGTGGCAGGCTCTCGCATGACGACCTTTCGATGTACAACGCAGTGCAAAGACTTTTGTATGTCGGCATCATCCTGACCGGGATCGTGATCGTATTGTCTGGCTTGTCGATCTGGAAGCCGGTGCAATTTCAGACGTTGACAAGCTTCTTCGGCGGCTACGACACCGCGCGTTACGTCCACTTCGCCGCGATGACCGCAATCGTGACGTTTCTGGCGGTGCATGTGACGCTGGCGCTGCTGGTGCCGAAGAGTCTGCGCGCCATGGTCATCGGCCGCTGAACAGGAGAAACCGTGCCGCGTGACCGCAAATCCATTCCCGGCGTCGACCCGAAGCTTCTGATCAAGGATGCGGCCAAGCTTTTGCCCGA
>JASHSY010000160.1 GCA_030040825.1 Xanthobacteraceae bacterium | reverse complement strand
AGTGGCGCCGCCAGCCGCTGCGCCAGTGCGCGCGAACCGGCCGCCGTCACTGTGCGGTCGATGGCGGCAAGCAGCGAACCGCGCCGTTCACCGCCGAGTGTACGCATCAGTTCGAGATTCGCCCGCGTCGCCTGGTCGATGGCCATGGTCGCGCCGGCGGTTTCGCGGACCGGCGGCGGCAACGGCGGGCGTTTACCGATCTGCGTGCGCTCGACATAGGTGACCGCGGCCGCCCCCGCCGTAAGCTCGACCCGGGAAAAGGTGCCGAACGACGCTGTTGTTGCTACTGCGAAGAATGACGCCAGCCGCCGCTCCGCGGTCGCGCCGTCGAACACATCGCGCGTGAGCGGTGTGACTGCCGGCAGCGTGCGCAGATACGGCGCGAATTCCGGATCGGAATAGAGCGCTTCGGACACGATGATTTCGCCCGGCTGGATACGGGCAATTTCGGCGGCAACACTGCTGCGGTCGCATGCCGAGACGATGAATTCGCCAGTCGAAATATCGATCCAGGCGAGGCCGAAACGATCATCGTCGGAAGCGGCGCGCACGCGCGCAAGTGCGAGAAGGTAGTTATTGCTTTTGGCGTCGAGAAGGGAATCTTCAGTCAAGGTGCCTGGCGTTACCAAGCGCACGACATCACGGCGCACCACGCTCTTGGCGCCGCGCTTGCGCGCTTCCGACGGGTCTTCGAGCTGTTCGCAGACCGCGACGCGATGGCCAAGCGCGATCAGCCGGTGCAGGTATTCGTCGGCCCGCTCGATCGGTACGCCGCACATCGGGACGTCGCGGCCGAGATGCTTGCCGCGCTTGGTCAGCACGATGCCGAGTGCCCGCGAGGCAACTTCGGCGTCGTCGAAAAAAAGTTCGTAGAAATCACCCATCCGGTAGAACAGAAGGCAATCCGGATTGGCCGCTTTGATCTCGATATATTGCTCCATCATCGGCGTAATGCGAGCAGACTCCGCCGGCGGTCCGGTCTCGTCGATCGCGACGGGGCGTATGGCGTCCATGGGGTGGACGCTAGCAGAGGCGGTTCAGGCAAAAAAGCGGCGGCGCGACTTGCGCACCGCAGCGTGGAATGGCTGCCCGAGAGTGCCGCACGCGCAGTATCGGCGTCGCGGCAGGTGACCTTATTCGGGTTGGGGCGCCGCAGTGTTTTGCTGAGCAGTTGGCTCAACGCGTCCGCTTATACCGCCCCCGGTCCCAAGAAACCGCACTCGGTAACCGACCGGTAGCAGCCGGATTCCGAAGCGATCCTCGAGGGCGCCCCAAAGGCCGCGGGGCAGAAATAACGCAAAGACAATTGCCGCCACTCCCAGGCCGACCAGATACCAAACGCCGCTCGCACCGAAGAGGTATTCGATGAGGAAAAAAATAATCGCCCCCAAAATCGGCCCTTCGAACGTACCAAGGCCGCCGACCAGCACCATGAAAATCATGTAAGCCGTCCATTGAATGCCGAAATACTGGCGTGGTTGGAAGCTGATCGAGGTCGCGAGCCAGAGGCTTCCGGCGAGTGCGCAGCCGAATGCGGCGATGAAAAAGATCGTCCGCTTACCGGCGAGCACCCGCACGCCAACCGATTCTGCGGCGTCCTCGTCGTCGCGGATCGCCTGCACCGACGCGCCCAGCCGCCCGCGCAGCAGCGCGAATATGACGGCGAGGAGCGCCACTGCAGCGGCGAGCGACATCCAGTAATTATAGGCTCGCCGATTATCGGGGCTGAAAAGATTGAGCGCGATCATCGATACGCCGGTTTCGCCGTTGATCACCGGGTCGAGTGCAACAAGCAGATGCGCGAGCTCTGCCACAACCCACATGCCGATCGCGAACTCGCCGCCGCGTAGCCGCAGCATCAAGAGCGAGATAGGCAGCGACAGGACACCGGCAATCAGCGCGCCCAACAAAAGAGCCGGATACACGCTGACGCCGTAGTAAGAGAGCTGGATGGCGAAATACGCCCCGAGCCCGAAGAAAGCCTGCTGTCCGACCGACACCAGTCCGGCAAACCCGGCAAGCGCGTTCCACATCACGGCAAGTATCAAATAAATGAATAAAGTGGTGAGGCTGTCGACCACGTTGGCCGAAAACAGGACAGGCCCCAAAGCCAGCACGACCAGAAGCGCAGCCGCAGCGATGCTTGAAGCGGCTGAAAGCCGCGTCCAGCGCTCAACGACAAAGCCTGGAGCTTTGCTCATGACCGGCGGGCGAACAATCGTTGTAATCCGCCGCGCGCCTGCACGGCGCCGGCCGCCAGTCGCCCCGCGAGCACCGTCAGGAAGACAACGTGACCGGCAATCAAGAAGCCCTGCGGATTGATTTGTGCGCCGATGGTCTGAGCGACGCCGAGGATAATGCCGCCTATCAGCGTTCCCGAAAGCGAGCCGATGCCGCCGATCACCACCGCTTCGAACGCGAAGATGAGCTGGGTCGGTCCGGAATAAGGCGAAAACGTCTCGCGCATGGCCAGAAACACGCCGGCAACGCCGGCAGAGGCGACTGCGATCGCCGCGGCAACGGCATAGACCGATCGCGCATTGATGCCGACAAGCTCGGCCGTATCCGCGTCTTCCGAAGTGGCACGGATCGCCCGGCCCAGCGAGGTATAGTTGAGGAACAACCTCAATCCGCCCAGCAATACGACTGCGACTGCAAAAATTAGCGCGGCGAGCGAGCCGATATAGATATTGCCGGTGATGGCGATGCTGTCGAATGAGAAGTCGCCGATATAGGGTGCGAGCGAGCGCTCGTCAGCGCCGAAATACTCGAACAATCCGTTTTCAATGCAAATGGCCAGACCGAACGTC
>JASHSY010000159.1 GCA_030040825.1 Xanthobacteraceae bacterium | reverse complement strand
CGGCTAGGGCAGCGGGCGTTACGGCGGCTTTTGTCGACCGCCTGACGCTGAACCCGGATCGAATCGAGGCGATGGCGAAAGGCCTTGATGCGGTTCGCAAGCTTGCCGATCCGGTCGGTACTATTCTGGCATCGTGGCGACGGCCGAATGGCATGCGCATCGAACGTGTGCGGGTTCCGCTCGGGGTGGTCGGCGTCATTTACGAAAGTCGGCCCAACGTCACGGCCGATGCTGGCGCGCTATGCCTGAAAGCCGGTAATGCCGTGATCCTGCGCGGCGGCTCCGAAAGCTTCCGCTCGACGCGGGCCATTCATGCCGCTCTGGCCGAGGGCCTCGCCGCTGCCGATTTGCCGACCGCGGCCATATCGACGGTACCGACGCCGGAACGCGCCGCCGTCGGCATGATGCTGGCCGGCCTCGACGGCGCGATCGACGTTTTGGTGCCGCGCGGCGGCAAGGATTTGGTAAGCCGCGTCCAGACCGAAGCGCGCGTGCCCGTCTTTGCCCATCTGGAAGGCGTCTGCCACGTGTATGTCGACCGCTCGGCCAAGCTGACGATGGCGAAGGCGATCGTGCTCAATGCGAAGATGCGCCGCCCCGGCGTATGTGGTGCGGCTGAAACCTTGCTGGTCGATCGCGCCGCGGCGCCGAAGCTGCTCAAACCGCTTGTTGAAATGTTGATTGATGCCGGCTGCGAAGTCCGTGGCGATGAAACGGTGCAGGCGGTCGACGTACGCGTGAAGCCGGCCAGCGAGGCCGACTGGAGCACGGAATACCTCGATGCCATCATCACCGCCGGCGTGGTTGACGGCGTGGATGCAGCGGTCGCTCATATCGAACGCTACGGCTCCCATCATACCGATGCAATCATCGCCGAAAATCGCAAAGCGGCGGAAAAATTCCTGCGCGAGGTCGACTCGGCGATCGTGCTGCACAACGCTTCGACGCAATTCGCCGACGGCGGCGAATTCGGCTTTGGCGGAGAGATCGGCATTGCCACCGGCCGATTGCACGCACGCGGTCCGGTCGGCGTCGAGCAGCTGACGAGTTTTAAGTACAAAATTCGCGGCAACGGACAGACACGACCATCGTAATGAGTGCGCTCCGCCGTTCAAGTCGGCGGACAGAGTGTGGGGCAGGGGCTGTTGCTGACCGATATGAATCGCGATTTCCCGCCTTTGCCGGCGGCGCCTGCGCAGGCTATCGCGAAATCCCGCCTTGTCCTGCCGCTGAACGCGCCCGGCATGCGCATCGGGCTGTTCGGCGGCACCTTCGACCCACCGCACGCCGCGCATCGAGCGGCCTGCCTGCTGGCGATGAAGCGGCTGGGACTGGATCGGGTTTGGTGGCTGGTGACACCTGGCAATCCACTCAAAGACACCCACGGCTTAGCGCCACTTGCCGCTCGCGTCGTGGCGGCACGGCGGCTCGCGCACCATCCGCGCATCGACGTCACCGACCTCGAGGCGCAGATCGGCACCCGCTACACGTATGAGACCGTCAAATATCTGGTGCGGCGTTGTTCGCAGGTGCATTTCGTCTGGATCATGGGTGCCGACAATCTGCGCAGCTTCCATCGATGGCAACGGTGGCGCGGGATCGCCCGGTTCGTGCCAATCGCCGTGGTCGACCGGCTTGGGCCGAGCCTTTATGCCTCGGCCAGCGCCGCCGGTCAGGCCCTCGCTTATGCTCGTGTTCCTGAAACCGCGGCCAAGACGCTGCCGGAACGAACCCCGCCAGCCTGGATTTATCTGCATGGGCTCAAGTCGCCGCTGTCGTCGACGGCGCTGCGGGCAGCCCGGGCATTGCAACGGAAGTGACGCGGGAGCCGCCCGCGGGTTTGTTGCAGCACTGTGACGGCAAGGCGGTTGAAACTGTTAACACTGCGTGCCTATCTTAGGATGAGCCCCGCGCCCGCGGGGCGAAGGATGGAGCGAAAGGATAAGGACCCCTGTCCACACCTGTAACTCTTCGGGCCGAACGTCGCGTGCCCGAATCGGTCTCCAGAATGCGTCCTGACGCCGAGGAGATCCTTCGTTTGGTCCTCAATCGCCTCGACGACATGAAGGCGGAGGACACCCTCACCATAGACATGCGAGACAAATCTTCGATCGGCGACTACATGGTCGTTTCGACCGGCCGGTCGCAGCGCCATGTCGGTTCGGTCGCCGACAGGATTGTCGAAGACCTGCACAAAGCGGGCGTTGCCGCGCATGTTGAAGGCGTCCCACATTGCGACTGGGTGCTGATTGACGCGATCGATGTGATTGTTCACGTCTTCCGCCCCGAAGTCCGTGCCTTCTACAATCTGGAAAAGATGTGGCTGAGTAGCAGGCCAACGCGGCGCGCGGGCTAGGTCGTAGGGGCGAGGGGTTTTCAGGTTCGCTTTGGTCACGGAGCACGGCTTCGTGTCCACAGGTGGCGTGCAGCCCAGCCCGAATGCGAGTCCTCGTCGCCGTCATTGGCCGTCTGAAACAGGGACCTGAGCGCGAACTCGCAGCGTGGTATTGTAAGCGCGCGCAGGCAACCGGGCGGCCATTGGGTCTACGCGACTTTGAAGTCATCGAAATCCGCGAAAGCCGTGCCCATGACGCCGAACGCCGTCGGGTCGAGGAATCGATCGCGCTCGCCAACGTCATTCCCGAGGATGCGATCACTGTCATGCTCGACCAGCACGGCGAGAATCTCGACAGTCCGGCGCTGGCAGCGCTGTTGCGCCAATGGCGCGATCAAGATCGCGCTGGGGTGTGCTTCGTCATCGGCGGCGCCGATGGGCTGGCGCCGAATTTGCTTGAGCGAGCTAAGCTGCGGCTCGCGTTCGGCGCAGCCACCTGGCCGCATCAGATCGTTCGTATCATGCTTCTGGAGCAGCTTTATCGGGCCGGCACCATTCTCGCCGGCCACCCCTATCATCGGGCTTAATCGGCCGGCGCGCCGAAACCTACGCATTCTTAATCTCGCCTCACCGTTATGTGACGAAAGCGGCCGCTTTGGGTCTTAATCCGGTCGTACCAAGACCCTCCGTATATTGCCTTCCGGAACCTGGCCTCTACCCTTGGGCACCATGATTCTCCGCCGTTCGAGCCGTCCTGATCCCGGTGTTGTACTTGGGTCGGCGCTGGCCTTTGCGCTTCCGTTTACTGTCGATCTTGGCGCTTTTGCCCAAACGACGCCGGGCCAAGCCCCGGCCGCGGCGGTCCAGTCGCCTCCGGAGCAGCAGCCTGCCGTAGCGGCTCCGCCGGCCGCCGCGTCCGACGCCGACGCGCTCAAGCAA
>JASHSY010000158.1 GCA_030040825.1 Xanthobacteraceae bacterium | reverse complement strand
TGGTAACGGCGCTGATGCTGCATGCACGCGGGATCGATTGCGAGATTTTTGAGCAGGCCGACGCTATCCGCGAACTTGGCGTCGGTATCAACACGCTGCCGCACGCCATTAAGGAATTGGCGGAGCTCGGACTGCTGGAGCGGCTCGACGCGGTGGCGATCCGCACCTACGAGCTGTTTTATACCAACCGCTTCGGCCAGGAGATCTGGCGCGAGCCGCGCGGCATCGACGCCGGCTACGACATCCCGCAATTCTCGATTCACCGCGGCCGCCTGCAAGGCGTGATCTACCAGGCGGTGCGCTCCCGGCTTGGCGAGTCGCGCATCCATATGAATTGCCGGCTCGGCTCCTTTACCCAGGATGACGGCGGCGTCACCGCCTATTTCTTCGATCGCAACGGCGCGCACCGCCATACCAGCCACGGCGACGTGCTGATCGGCGCCGATGGAATCCACTCCGTCGTGCGTGAAAAACTTTATCCAAACGAGGGTCCGCCGAGCTGGAACGGCCTGATGCTCTGGCGCGGCGCACTCGATTGGCCGGCATTCCTCACCGGTCGCTCGATGGTGGTGGCTGGCGGGCTCGCCGCCAAGCTCGTCGTCTATCCGATCGCCGAAGGATCGCGGCCGGACAAAAGGCTGACCAACTGGGCCGTCGTCGGCCGGGTCGGCGATCCCGCCATGCCGATCCCTGCGAAGAACGACTGGTCGCGGCCCGGCCGGTTCGAGGATTTGATGCCGCATGTGCAGCGCTTCCGCATTCCGTATGTGGACGCCCGCGCGCTGATCGAGGCTTCGAACGAATTTTGGGAATATCCGATGTGCGACCGCGATCCGTTGCCGCGCTGGAGCTTCGGCCGCGTCACGCTTTTGGGCGATGCGGCGCACCCGATGTACCCGGTCGGCTCGAATGGCGCCTCACAAGCCATCCTCGATGCGCGCTTCCTCGCCGACCGGCTGAAGGACGCCGAGCATCCGGTGCACGCGCTCTGGCTCTACGAGCAGACGCGCTTGCCGGCGACGGCGGAAATCGTGCGCATGAATCGCCGCGGCGGCCCGGAAGGCGTGATCGATGCGGTCGAGGCGCGCGCACCGGAGGGCTTTTCGAATATCGACGACGTGCTGTCGTTCGAGCAACGCAAGGCAATCGTGCGCGGCTACGCCTCGGCAGCTGGCTTCGCGCGCGAGCAAGTCAACAAGGCGGCGTGAGCGCTTTCTGAACGGTCGTGGCGCTCACACCGTTTTTTCTTCCCAGGACCTAGTGGCCGCCCGCGCCCTTGGCTGCCGCATCGCGGGCTAGCTCGCTCAATGTCTTCTGCGCCAACAAATCCAGCGCCGCGCCATCGATGTTCGAGCCGACCTCACCGTAGCGGATACTCTTGGCGCCGTACACGGAACGGACGTGGATTGACCAGCCATCCGATGTGTAAGCGCCTTCTACCTGTTTCTTGAGAGAATCGTCGTAGAAAGAGATTTGGTCCGTCGACATGTGTCTCGCCATATGCGAACTCCTGTCTGTTGGATTGAACGACGTAATCCGGCTGCGGAGCGGCTGTCGCACAAACAGCTAAGGTCACTGATACCAGTGACGGTGAGCAAAGACTGTGTGGTGACCACGGCCGCAACTCATTCTCGTTACGCAAAAACTTAACGGTACAGAGGCAGGCTCAGAAGGTATTTCAACCACACAATAATTTTTGATTGGACCATAAATCTTGTCAAGCACGCGATACCGATGAGCAGAGCAAAAATATCTGTTGCAATGCATCAATTTACTCGCATCACGTCCAGTGTGTTTATTAGTTACCTTTGGCAACCAGTCGCCGATTTGTTTGATGGTCTCTTGTTTCTGACTATCATCATGGCTGGTTCGTCGTCCCCGGATTGCGCTTCGCTTATCCGGGCTACAGCCATTTGCAAAAACTCGGGCGCAGGACGCGTCGCGAGGACGAATTTTTTTCCGTCTTCCTAAGGCCGCGTTAGCGACGCTCGCTCTGCGAGCTTCGGACGATAAGAGTCCGCCGAAGCGCGGAGCGCGTAGGCTGGAAGCAATTCCACAGCGGCCTGCAAAAGGCTAGATTGCTTCGCGGCGCCTGTCATCGGGCCGGCCGCTTCGGGCAATAGCGTTCACGCGCGTAAATGCGCGTCTGCCCGTTGGTTCGCAATGACGAAACAAACCCGATACTACGCCGGCGGCGGCAGGAACATGACTTCGTGCTTGGCCGAAAGCGCGACCACGTCGGGCGGATTCTGCTCTTTCATGCTGTGGATCGCCCAGAACAGATCGTAGAGCTTGCGCGTCGGCGACACCCAGAAGAAGCACTTCACGGTCTGGTCGGTCTTGTTGAAGATGCCGTGCGGAATGTTCATCGGCAGCCGGATCAGGTCGCCGGTGGTTGCGACGAATTCGCGGCCCTCGAGCACGAGGTCGAATTTGCCGTCGAGCATATAAATGAATTCATCCTGGGTCGGATGAATGTGCGGAGGAACGAAGGTGCCGGGCGGAAACGTCGCGTGCCAGGAAAACGAATTTTCACTGAGCTGCTTGGGCACGTAGGTCTGGCCGAGAATATTCCAGCTGATCCCGTCTATGCCCGTTCCGGCTTTGGTAATGCCTGGCGTCATCACAGTCATCGACTGTCACTCCCTTCACGCGTAAGTCGCGCCATTCAAGCACGAGCGCCCCGGAGCGCCAATGTTTCGGCGGCGCAATCGGTCAACAGCGTAAATTTACCCCGGGGGCGGACATTATTAATGCGGCTAAATCGCATCCTGAACCGCTCCCAAGCGCCGATTGTCCGGCCGCGTTATTTGCCGATCGGGCGGGAGGCGTCAGCCATGCGGCACGACCGCAGTCGTCTCGATTTCAAGGCGCGCCTCGGGCTCGACCAACCGGGTGACGGCGACCAGCGCCATCGCCGGATAATGTTCGCCAAGGACATCACGATAGGCTTCGCCGAGCGCGGGCCGCGCCTGCAGATATTCGTCCATGTCACGCACGTACCAGGTCATGCGCACCATGTGGCGCGGCGAAGCTCCGCCCTCGGCCAGCACGGCGACAATGTTCTCAAACAATTGCCGGGCCTGGCCGACAAAGTCGGCGGGAAAGCGGCCGTGCTTGTCGGAGCCGACCAGCCCACCGATGAAAAGCAGGTCGCCGCGCGCCTTGATGCCGTTGGCATAGCCTTTCGGCTGCGGCCAGCCGGCCGGCTGCAACACCAGATTTGCGGCACGGCGCGGCAACGTATCGGTCGGGCTGCTGGCCAATTCACTCTCCTACGAAGCGAGCTTGCTGGCGGCGTTTTCCGCCGCGCGCCGGCGCAATTCGAACCGCTGCAATTTTCCGGTCTCGGTGCGCGGCAGGCTGGTCACGTATTCGATAGCGCGCGGATATTTGTACGGCGCCACCGTTGCCTTGACGTAATCCTGCAACGCGCGGGTCAACCCCATATCGGGAGCGAAACCCTGATTGAGAACCACATAAGCTTTCACGATCTGACCCCGTTCGTCGTCGGGTTGTCCGACCACGCCGCATTCGGCGACCGCCGGATGGGTGAGCAACACCGTCTCCACTTCCGGCCCGGCAATATTGTAGCCCGCCGAAATGATCATGTCGTCGGACCGCGCCTGATACTTAAAGTATCCATCAGCGTCCTTGATATAGGTGTCGCCGGTAACGTTCCAGCCGTTCTGCACATACTCAAGCTGGCGCTTGTCGCCGAGGTAGCGACAACCGGTGGGCCCGCGGACGGCAAGCCGGCCGGGCGTGCCCGATGGAACTTCCTGGCCGGCCTGATCGATGACGCGGGCTTCGTAACCCGGCACCGGCTTGCCGGTTGCGCCCGGTCGCATGTCCTCTTCTCGGCAGCCGATGAAGACGTGCAGCATTTCGGTGGAACCGAGCCCGTCGATAATGCGGATGCCGGTTGCGGCCTGCCAGGCTTCGAAGGTTGCGGCCGGCAAGGTTTCGCCGGCGGATACGCATTTGCGCAGCGAGCCGATTTTGTGCCCGGTCAATTTGCCGACCATGGCACGATAAGCGGTGGGCGCGGTGAAGCAGACTGAGGCCCCGAACGTGCCGATGGCCGGCAGAAGATCGTCCGGAGCGGCCTTCTCCAGCAGCACCGTAGCAGCGCCGATGCGCAGCGGAAACAGCACCAGTCCGCCCAGCCCAAACGTGAACGCAATCGGCGGCGAGCCGATGAAGCGGTCGTCACGGTCGGCGCGCAAAACGTATTTGCCGAAGGTATCGCAGATCGCCAGCATGTCGCGATGAAAATGCATGGTGCCTTTTGGCACGCCGGTGGTGCCGGAGGTGAAAGCGATCAAGCACACGTCGTCGCTTGCGGTATCGCAGGCTTCGAATTGCTCGTAGCCGGCTTGCATCATCAGCCGTTCGAGGCTGTCGGCGGTGTCAGCGCCCCAGTAGACGATCCGCTTGAGCGCCGGCGCGACCGGCCGGGTTTTCTCCATCTCGTCGGACAGCCGCACGTCGCACAAGGCAAGCCCGATCTCGGCCTTGGTAACCGGGAATGCGATTTCCTTGGCGCGCAACAGCGGCATGGTCGCGACCACGACGCCGCCGGCTTTGATCACGGCGAAATAGGCGGCGACCATCATCGGGCTGTTCGGACCGCGCAGCAGCACGCGATTTCCCGGCACCACACCGAGATCGCGCGTCAAGACGTTGGCGATGCGGTTGATCCGTTCGGCGAGCGCGGCATAGGTCAACTTTTCGCCGGGGGCGATCAGGCAGTCGCGGTTGCCATGTCCGGCAACGAGCCAGTCGTCAACGAATGCGCCGACGCAATTCAGCCGGCCCGGGTAATGCAGCTCCGGCAAGTTGAACAAAAAGTCGGGCCATTGCTCGGCTGGCGGCAGATGATCGCGCGCAAACGTATCGATATGGGCCGAACGAATCATCGGTTTCAGTTGCCCTCGAAAACCGGCTTTTTTTTCTCCGCAAAAGCCTTAAAGGCGCGCACGAAATCCTCGGTCTCCATACACAATGCTTGCGCCACCGCCTCGGCTTCGATCGCGGTCTCGACCGACATCGCCCATTCCATTTCGAGCATGCGCTTGGTCATGGCGTTGCCGAACGTCGGGCCGGCGGCGAGCTCGGCGGCCAGCGCTTGCGCGTCGGCCAGCACTTTGTCGGACGGCGAAAGCCGATTGAGAAATCCCCAGCGCTCCGCCTCCTCGCCGCCGAGCGCGCGGCCGGTAAACAGGAGTTCGGCGGCACGCCCCTGCCCGATTATGCGCGGCAGGATCGCGCACGCGCCCATATCGCAGCCGCCGAGCCCGACGCGATTAAACAGAAACGCAACTTTGGCGTTGGCAGTGCCGATGCGAATGTCCGACGCCATGGCCATGATGGCGCCGGCGCCGGCGCAAACCCCGTCGATCGCGGCAACAATCGGCTGCGGCGCGGCACGCATCGCCTTGACCAACTCGCCGGTCATGCGGGTGAAATCCAATAGCCCGCTGGCATTCATTTCGGTCAGTGGCTTGATGATCTCGAACACGTCGCCGCCGGAGCAGAAATTTCCGCCGGCGCCGGTGACCACAATCGCTTTGATACTTTTGTCGCGCGCGGCGGCGCGAAAAATATTGCCCAGTTCGGCGTAGCTTTCGAACGTCAAAGGATTTTTCCGCTCCGGGCGATTGAGCGTGAGCGTCGCGACGGCGCCGGTGACCACGAGGCGCACATGCGTAGCGGCATAATCCTTCAGCGGCAGCGTGACAGGATTGGCGTTGGTCATCGCGACGGCTCTTCGGCGATTGCCTCGCGTGCCGAAGCCTTGGTCCTGGCGAGCAGCCGCATCAAGGCGTCGATGTCGGCAGGAGAAAGCTGTGAAAATATCTCGGCGATCCAGCCTTCGTGCGCGCGCGCCATTGCACGGAATACGCGCCGGCCCTCCGGCGTGAGACTGACGAGCTGCGCGCGCCGGTCGCTGCGCGATTGCCGACGATCCAAGAGTCCAAGCGCAACGAGCCGCTCGGACAATCCGGTGACGTTACCGTTGGAGACCATCATGCGTTGTGACAATTCGCCAAGCGTCATGCCGCCAGGCGCCTTGTCGAGCTGCGCCATCAAGTCAAACCGCGGCAAGGTGACGTCGAATTCCTGCCGGAGCCGGCGACGCACCTCGCCCTCGATCAGCGTCGTGCAGGTCAAAAGCCGCAACCACAGGCGCAGCTCGCTCTCGTGGTCGGCCGGTCGCTCGGTGACCTTGGTTTCGGCGTCCAATGGAATATTGGTCGATTCCTGCACGCGATGCCTTCCTGGTACTCTCAATTCGATAGCATTGCGCGGTCGAGTCGGAACGATCTTCTGTGGAAATCATTTTAAGGTTCAAATTTATAGGCTTCAAGTAGGCCGATCGGGCCGTCAGCCGACCATGACTTCGCCGCCGGCAACCACAATCGCCTGGCCGGTGATGGAGCCCGCCGCCGCTGAGGCGAGCCAGAGCACGGCCTGCGCCACCTCCTGCGGCGTCACCAGACGGCCTTGCGGATTCGACGCAGCCAGCGTCGCGCGCGCGTCATCGCGGCTTCGCTTGGTCTTGGCGACGATGTTGTCTACTGCGCGTTCGAACATCGGCGTTTCGGTGTACCCCGGACAGACCGCATTGACGGTGATGCCGGCGCGGGCGAACTCGAGCGCGAGGCTGCGCGTCAAGCCGATGACGCCGTGTTTGGCGGAAACGTAGGGCGAGACATAAGCATAGCCGGTCAAGCCGGCTGTCGATGCAATATTAATGACGCGCCCGGCGCGCTTGCCGATCATGTCGGGCACGACTTCCCTGGTGACGAGGAATGTCCCGGTGAGATTGACTGCCAGCACGCTGCTCCAAGTCGCCAAATCGGTTTTTGTAAACGGCGCGCTCGGCGCTTCGCCCGCATTGTTGACCAGAATATCGATCGGACCAAACGTGCTGCGCGCATCCGCTATACCGGCGCGCACTTTCGCTTCGTCGGTGACATCGAAATCGGCCATGGCATGCGCGCGGCCTTCGCTCAGGGATCTTTGCAACGTCAACAATGGTTCGCGGCGGCGGCCCGCCAGCGTCACACGCGCCCCTGCCTCGGTACACGCCTCAGCGATTGCCGCGCCGATGCCGGTACCGGCGCCGGTAACAAGCACATGCCGATCTTTCAGCGTCTGGTCGGTCACGACACGCGAAGTCTCTTGTCAGCCCGGCCGCGGACCTGACGCCGCGCGCGCGAGGTTGGTTTCGTATTGCATTTTCGCCGAAAGGTATTGCTTCGGCCAGGCAATCGATTTCACTCCGATTTTTGCCGCCTCGTGCAAGGTCCATGCGGCGTCGGCGAGATGCGGGCGGGCGAGCGCGCAAAGGTCGGCGCGGCCGGCCGCGATAATCGAATTTGCGTGATCGGCTTCCGAGATCGCGCCGACCGCGACCGTGGCGATGCCGATCTCGTTGCGTAGCTTGTCGGAGAACGGAGTTTGAAACAGACGCCCGTAAACCGGCTTTTCCTCCTTCGACACCTGGCCGGAAGAGCAATCGACCAGATCGGCTCCTGCATCCTTGAACATCTTGGCATAGATGGCGGCATCGGCCGGCGTATTACCGCCTTCCGTCCAGTCGTGACAGGACAGCCGCACGGAGATCGGCTTGTCGTCCGGCCAGACCGCACGGACGGCGCGGAAAATCTCCAGCGGGTAGCGCGCATTGTTTTCGTGCGAGCCGCCGTATTCGTCGGTGCGATGATTGGTCAGCGGAGACAGAAAGCTCGACAGCAAATAGCCGTGCGCGCAATGCAGTTCGAGGATGTCGAAGCCCGCCTCAACGCCGCGCTTTGCGGCAGCGACAAAGTCGGCCTTGACCCGATCCATATCGGCGCGAGTCATCGCCCGCGGCAGTTGACTATTGGCCATGTATGGTAGCGCGGAAGCCGAGATCAACGGCCAGTTATCTTCAGGCAGTGGCTGGTCGATACCTTCCCAGGCCACGCGCGTCGAACCTTTGCGTCCGGCGTGGCCGAGTTGCAGCCCAAACTTCGCCGCCGTCGTCGTATGCACGAAATCGACGATGCGCTTCCACGCCGCAGCCTGCTCGTCGTTCCAAAGTCCCAGGCACCCCGGCGTGATACGCGCGTCCGGCGAGACGCAGGTCATCTCGCCGAAAATCAGCCCAGCGCCGCCGAGTGCGCGGCTGCCGAAATGAACGAGATGAAAATCGTTAGGGACGCCGTCTTTAGCCGAATACATTGCCATTGGCGACATGACGATGCGGTTTTGCAGCCGCAAGCCGCGCACCCGGTAGGGCGTGAACATCGGCGGGACCGGCGGCCCGTCGGGATCGACGTTGATGCCGGCGCGGGCGGCAAACCAGCGCTCGTACGATTCAAGCCACGTCTTGTCGCGCAAGCGCAGATTTTCGTGACTGATACGCTGGGATCGCGTCAGCAGCGAATACATGAATTGCTCGGGCTCGAGCGTGTCGGCGTAGCGGCTGCCGACCACCTCGAACCATTCCATCGCGTTGCGCGCGGCATTCTGGATGCGCGCGACGTCGACGGCGCGCACTTCTTCATAAGCGTCGAGCACCGCTGGAATCTTATTCGGCGTGTCGCCAAGATTTCGAAACTGCCGGGTCAATTCAATTGCGTCCTCCAGCGCGAGCTTGGTGCCGGAGCCGATGGCAAAATGTGCGGTGTGTGCGGCGTCGCCCATCAGCACGACGTGACTTTTACCGTTGAAGTGACTCCATTTGCCGCAGACCAGGCGTCCGAAATTTAGCCATGCCGAGCCGCGCAGATGCCGGGCGTTGCTCAACAGCTTGGCGCCGCCGAGCACCTCGCTGAACAGTTGCTCGCAAAAGGCAATCGACTTGGCCTCATCAGCCTTATCGAGACCGTGCGCCGCGAACACATCTTCGGTGGTCTCGACGATAAAGGTCGAGGTGTCCTCGTCGAACTTATAGATGTGGGCCTGGAACCAGCCGTGCTCGGTACGGCGAAAATCGAAGGTAAAAGCGTCGAACGGCTTCTTGCTGCCAAGCCAGATGAAGCGGTTTGGGCGCATCACCAGATCCGGTTTAAATGCATCCCGATACCGGTTGCGGATTTTTGAATTGATGCCGTCAGAGGCGATAATCAGGTCCGCGTCGGGAAATTCGAGATCGGACTCGACCTCGCGCTCGAATACGAGTTCGACGCCGAGCGCTTCGCAGCGCGCTTGCAGGATGTTGAGAAGTTTCTTGCGGCCGATGCCGACAAAGCCGTGACCGGTGGTGCGCATGCGGCGGCCCTTGATCAGCACCTCGATGTCATCCCAGTGGTTGAAGGCGCTCTCGATCTCGTGCGCGGTTTCCGGATCCCACGCGCGCATATTGTCCATGGTCGCGTCGGAAAACACCACGCCCCAGCCGAAGGTGTCGTAAGGCTTGTTGCGCTCGATCACCGTGATGTGGTGCGCGGGATTTTCCTTTTTCATCAGCAGCCCGAAGTAAAGCCCGGCCGGGCCGCCACCGATGCAAACAACGCGCATATTTTTCTCCGTCCGGTCCGTCGCCGCGCCGCGACTCGCGGCGCACGTAATTCTACGTACGTATTTGGCTTTACTGACAAGCTTTAACACTCATTCGATACAAGCTCCACAAGCTTATGCACCGATGCGCGGCAACGCAGACCGCTTGGAGCATTATGACAGCGACGGTCGCCAATCATGCTGCAATCGATCCGAACCTCGCGCTCGTCATCGATGACGACGCCGACTTACGACAGTTCATTGCGACGACGCTGAAACAGCTCGGCATGCGGGTGGCGCACTTTGAGATGGCAAAAGATGCGTTGGCATCGCTCAATAATGTCCATCCGGCCATCATTTTTCTCGATGTCGCGCTGCTGCGATCCGACGCAATCGATGTGTTGCGCGGCCTCGGCGAGCGCCGGTATAGCGGCACCGTGCAACTGATGAGCGGCGGCCGGCCGTCATTGCTTGAAGCCGTCCAACGCATCGGCGTGCGGCACGGGATAAACCTCGCCGTCCCGCTCAACAAGCCGTTTTCGCGTGACACGATCGCCCGCACCGTCGAGATCTTCAACGCAAATGATGCCTGAAGCGATTACCGCGCGATTTGGCGGCGAGCCATTGGCCCGGCCTCCCACGGCGCTCGACCACGGAAAGCGCTCATGCTGGCTGCTCTGCCGCACCGGTAAGTTTCTGTGCGCTTTGCCGATCGAGCATGTGATCGAAATCATGCGCCCACTGCCGGTCGAGCAGATCGCCGGCGCTCCACACTATGTCCGCGGCCTCAGCATCATCCACGGCGCACCGGTTCCGGTTATCGATCTCGGCCTGATCGTCGGCGATCGAGCAACCGCATCTACGCGCCTTGTATTGATAAGGGCGGCGGCGCGATCGATTGCGATCACTGTCGATAACGTGCTTGGCGTCAGCGTCATCACTGGCGACGCATTGGGGGAGCTCCCTCCGCTTCTGCGTGATGCAGCACCGGACACCATCGCCGCAATCGGCAGACTTGATAACGATCTGATCATCTTTCTGCACGTGACGCGGATCGTTCCGGAGACTGTTATCGGTCGGCTCAACGCTGAGAAGGCCGCATTGTGAATCCCTGCGTCACCCGACAAGAACTGGAGCGATTCCGATCTGCAATCGTCGCGCGTGTCGGTTTGCATTTCGACGAATCTAAACTTTCGTTTCTGGAAGAGGTTTTGCGACGACGAGTTTCGCGGCTCGACCGATCCAGTGCAGCCTATTTGGCAGAGCTTGAGGACGATGCACCGCGCGCCGAGCTTACCGCTCTCGCCGAAGAACTGACCGTCGGCGAGACTTACTTCTTCCGCCACAACGATCAGTTCCGGGCGTTGGCCGAGTTTGCTTTACCGGACCGCATGCGGGCGCGCGCGACCGCTCGAACGCTAAATCTGATGTCGGCCGGCTGTGCTTCCGGCGAGGAGGCCTATTCGATCGCCATTGTAGCGCGCGAGACGGTCACCGATCCGTCGTGGAACGTCGTCGTCCAGGCGGTCGACTTGAACCGCTCGGTTTTACAAAAGGCTGAAAAGGCGCGCTACTCGGCCTGGGCGCTGCGCGAGACGCCGCCGCCGATCAAGGAAAAGTGGTTCCGCCGCGACGGGCGCGAGCTGGCTCTCGACGAGCAATTGCGCCGCACCGTGCATTTCAAGCAGGCAAATCTGGCGAGCGATGATTCCGCTCTTTGGCAGCCAGGGGTCTACGATGTGGTCTTCTGCCGCAACGTTCTGATGTATTTTGCGCCCGACCAGATGCGCGCGACAATCGCGCGCATCGCTGCGTCGCTGGCGCCGGGCGGTTATTTGTTTCTCGGTCACGCGGAAACGCTGCGCGGTGTATCCGACGACTTTGACCTGCACCACGCGCACGATGCATTCTATTACCGCCGCAAAGACGAGCCTCGGCCGGCCAAATCGCTGCGGCCTTATGTCAAGGTCGAGAGCGCCGTCGCACCGGCCCTATTGCCCGGTTTGGCCACGACCGCCTGGATGGACGCCATCCGGCATGCCAGCGAACGCATTACCCGGCTTGTTCCAGCCCACGGAAAAAGTACTTCGCCGCCGCAGCGGGCGGCCACGTGGCAACTCGCGACAGCGCTCGATCTTTTGCGCGCGGAACGCTTCGATGAGGCGCTTGCGTACATTTGCAATGGGCCGCCACAAAGTCGCGACGATCCGGACGTTCTGCTCGTCAAAGCGCTGTTGCTGGTCCAGGCCGGTCAATCGATCGCCGCCGAGGAGGCTTGCCAGCAACTCCTTCTGATCGACGGCCTGAACGCCGGTGCTCATTACGTTCTGGCACTCTGCCGCGAATGCGCCGGTGAGCCGGAACGCGCCATGGAGCATGATCGACTTGCGGCGCACCTAGATCCCGCTTTCGCCATGCCAAGACTTCACAGCGGCTTGCTTGCGCGGCAGGCAGGCGACCACAAGGCCGCGCGCAGCGACTTGGCGCAAGCGCTCGTCCTCCTTCAGCGCGAAGACGTATCGCGGGTCCTCTTGTTCGGCGGCGGATTTTCTCGCGACGCCCTGGTGGCGCTTTGCCAATCTGCCGTCAGCAAATGCGGGGACCGACTGTGACCGACGCCCGTGCCGGCCTCGCTAAGCAAGCCGCAAAACTTCGGGCGGCGTTCGATGCGGCATATGCCGCTCCGCCGCGCCGCGATGCAGCGGCCGGCCAGGATCTCCTTACTATTCGCGCGGGCTCTGAACCCTACGTGATACGGGTCTCCGACATCGCCGGCCTGTTCGTCGACAGAAAGATCACGCCCGTCCCCGCAAACGACGCGTCGCTTCTCGGAATCGCCGGCTTTCGCGGTACGATCGTCCCGGTGCACAGCCTGCCGGTTCTGCTCGGCCTTCCCGCGACGCATGCCCCCCGCTGGCTGGTTATCGCCGCAGCCACGTCGGTAGCGCTCGCTTTCGACGCGTTCGAGGGTCACTTGCGGGTACGAAGCGACTCGATCGTGCCGCAACAATCGTCCGCGCGTGGTTGCGGCTTTGCGCCCGAATTCATGCACCACGCCGGTATCGTTCGGCCGGTCCTACATCTGGTTTCGGTGATTGCATCGCTCGGCTGCCACAGGGCGCAGACAGCAATTCATGAGAGGAATGAAAAACATGAGTCTTTTCAGTAATTGGACGGTTGGACGCCGCCTGATCGCCGGCTTCGGCCTATCTGCGTTCACGCTGCTGCTGATCGCGCTCGTTTCCTACAGAAACGCAAATTTGTTGATCGAAAATGACGCGCTGGTGGACCTTAGCCACCAAGTTCGCCTCGAGCTTGCGGATGTCCTCTCGGTGATGAAGGACGCCGAAACCGGGCAACGCGGCTACGTCATCAGCGGCGACGAAAGCTACCTGGAACCTTACAAAGCGGCAGTAAATTCGCTGCCAACGACACTGGCGGATCTGCGCAAGCTCACGGCGGACACTCCCGAACAACAACGGCGTCTGGCGAGTATCGCTCCGATAATCGACGCCAAGCTGGAGGAACTCAAGAATATCATCGACCTTCGCCGCTCGCAGGGATTTGACGCCGCCGCAAAGCTTGTCGTCACCAACGCCGGTAAAACGCAAATGGATCAGATACGCGCCATTGTAGCGGCGGCCGATCAAGAAGCGCGCGACGTGCTGAAACAGCGTTCGGAGGAGGCGCGCGCGAGCGCCGATATGACGGAGAATATCATTCTGTGGGGCGGGCTTGCCGGCACGCTTGCTGTCTGCGCCATCGGCTGGCTGATCACGCAATCGCTTTCGCAGCAGATTGGCTCGGCGGTCGGACAGGTCCGCAACTCCTCGACCGAACTGCAGGCGGCGGCCAATCAGCAGGCTTCCGGCGCCAAGGAACAGGCGACCGCAATGGCCGAGATATCCACCACCATCAGCGAACTGCTGGCGACATCGCGCCAAATCGCCGAGAGCGCGCAGCGCGTCGCCCAGAATGCGGAAGAGACGGCCAACGCCGCCCGTAGCGGTCATGGTACCGTCGATCAGACGCACGAGTCGATTTCCGGCATCCGACGGCAGGTCGATCAGATCGTTTCCCACATGTTGGAGCTTGGGAAAAAATCGCAAGAAATCGGCGCGGTGCTCGACATTGTCTCCGAACTTGCGGAGCAAACCAACATCCTTGCGATCAATGCGACCATCGAAGCGGCGGGCGCCGGCGATGCAGGCAAACGATTCGCGGTCGTCGCCGAGGAAATTCGCAATCTCGCCGACCGTGTCGGCGGTTCGACCAAAGAGGTACGGGCGCTGATCGATGACGTCAGAAGCGCGGTGAACACCACAGTGATGGCGACCGAGACAGGGTCAAAGGCGGTCGATGCCGGCTCACGGCAATTCGGCGATCTCGCCTCGGCGTTTAAGCAGATCGCCAGTTTGGTCGCAACCACCACGGACGCCGCGCGTGAGATCGAGTTGTCCACCAAGCAGCAGTCAACCGCCGTGGAGCAGGTCAATGTGGCAGTCGCCAATGTGACTCAAGCGTCGGTGGAAACAGAAACCAGCGCCGGTCAGACGCTGCAAACCGTCTCGCAGATGGCTTCGCTGTCGAGGGACCTTCTGCGGATCATTACGCCGCACATGGCGGCCTAAGACGCGCATCACCCCGCAAGGCAGGCCCATGCCGCAAGATCCCTATCGTTACTTTCGACCCGAGGCGCGCAACCTGCTTGATCAATTCGCGCAGGGAATCCTAGAGCTCGAGAAAAACGGCAGTAGCGCGGGAGCGGTACAGCGCCTTCTTCGGCTTGCACACACCCTCAAGGGCGCCGCGCGTGTCGTGCGGCAATCCACAATCGCCGAACGCGCGCACGCGATCGAGGATACTCTCGCGCCGTTCCGCGAAAGCACGACCAGGATCGGACGCGATAATATCGATGCCATCTTGGCGCATCTTGACGAAATCAACAGCCAAATCGTTACGCTCGTGCCCAATGCGGCCGATGCCTCCCCCGATCGGAACAAGCCTGCCGGCGGACCACAAACGGCGGGCGCCGATAGCGCGAAAATCATTTCTTCCGATGTCGCGCGCGATCTGCCGCGAATGATCAGTGCGGAAACCGCCGACGTCGACGCCGTCCTCGATGGTGTGGCGGAAACCCACGCCAAGATTAAGGCTTTGCGACGTGGCGCCGGAACCATCGAGCATTTGGGCCATTTGGCTGACCTACTGCGCGCGCACACCGCCCGCGCAATGCCGGTGGAACGCAAGCGCAGCGCAGACCCAGTCGAAGCGATCGCCGAGGAGCTATGTCGCGGCATCACGGATTTCGCGCAAGAACTCGATGCGACTACCGGGCAAATGGACCGCGAATTGCGCCAGCTCCGCGACGCCGCGGAAGGTCTGCGCCTTATTCCGGTCAATGCTGTATTGATGGCTCTTAAACGTACAGCGCGCGATGCCGCGCGTGCGCTCGACAAAGCCGTCAATTTTGCGAGTTCCGGCGGCGATATTCGGCTCGATGCCGCGGTATTGGGTGCAATTCAGGCCGCGCTTATTCAGATTGTGCGCAACGCAGTAGCGCATGGAATCGAGCCCGAGAGCGAACGGTTTGCCGCCGGCAAGCCGCCGGTCGGAGCGGTAACCGTCGATGTTTCACGCCGCGGGCGAAAGATTCTCTTTACCTGCCGCGATGACGGGCGCGGTATTGATCGTGCTGCGGTGCGCAACGTGGCCGTGGAGCGAAAGCTTCTCGATCCGGCGGCCGGCGAGCTTGGGCCCGACGATCTGGTCGCACTCCTGCTACGAGGCGGGGTAAGCACATCGGCGGAGGTCACCGGCGTTTCCGGCCGAGGCGTAGGGCTCGATGTCGTCCGCGAGACAGTGGAGCGATTGGACGGCGAAGTTTCCGTTCATAGCGAGCCCGGTCAAGGGACCTCTTTCGCGCTACTGATTCCGGGTTCGGTCACCTCCACTGTCGCGCTTTTGGTCGCACCGACGAGCAATGGCCAGACGATGGCGTTACCGCTCGATTGCGTGCGCTGCATTGTGCGCGTCGCTTCGGGCGACGTTGCCAACAGTTCGAATGGAAGGTCCATCGTACACGAGCAGCAGGCCATTCCCTTTATTCCGTTGTCGGCCGCGCTCGCCGCTACGCCTTGGCCGGGAGCCCGAGCTTGGACGGCCGTTATTGTAGCGGCAACGGATCGCATCGCGGCGATCGGCGTCGAGAGCTTGATCGGCGCGGCGCGTGTGGTTGCACGGCCGTTGCCGGAGCGATTTGGGTTTAGTCCGATCGCCGCCGGCGCTGCACTCGACGGCGGTGGCAATCCGCAAATCATTCTCGATCCCGACGCCCTGGTTTCTGTCGCCTATTCGATTCAAACCATCGAGAAGGAGGATGCATCTGAAAAGACACCGGTGCTCGTCGTCGACGACTCGCTGACTACACGCATGCTGGAAAAGAGCATTCTCGAATCCGCAGGTTACGAGGTCGATGTCGCAAGCTCCGGTGAGGAAGGCCTGGCACTCGCGCGGCGCAAGCGCTTCTCCTTGATCCTTTGCGACGTGGAAATGCCGGGCATCGACGGCTTCACCTTCGTGGAGCGTATCCGCGCCGATCCGGGATTGCGCAATATCCCGGCGATCTTGGTTACGTCTCGCGCGGCGCCGGAAGATCGGCAGCGCGGCCGCGAGGTCGGCGCGCACGGCTACATCGTCAAGAGCGAATTCAATCAAGCTGGATTGCTGACCATGATCCAGCCCATGGTGGCGGTTTCACCGCGATGAATAAAATTCGCGTCCTGATCGCCGAGGATTCCGCAACGGTCCGCGGCCGCCTTGCCGAGATTCTTCGCAATAATCCGGCATTCGAGATCGTCGGCGAGGCCGAGGACGGCAAGCGCGCCATCGATCTGTGCGCAAGGACCCGGCCGGACGTGATCACCATGGACATGATGATGCCGCAGATGAGCGGCCTTGCCGCTACCGAATACATTATGGCGCATTGTCCGACCCCGATCCTTGTGGTTTCCGCTTCGATCAATCGCGGCGAATTATTCAAAATCTACGAGGCGCTGGCCGCCGGAGCCGTCGATGTGCTGGAAAAGCCCACGGGTCTCGAAGCCGGCGGCGCGTGGGAGCAGCGCTTCATTGCCGCCGTGAAGCGGGTCGCGAGAATCCGCGTCATCACCCACCCGCGCGCTCGTTTGGCGGCGCTGAGCACACAGGAAGCAATAAGCGAAAAACCTCTGCGCACGGCCACATTTATGCAACGCGGCTATCGGGTGGTTGCGATTGGCGCTTCGACCGGCGGACCAAGTGCGGTCCTTCAGGTCTTGCGTGCGCTGCCGGCCGGTTTCCGTCTGCCGATTTTGCTGGTGCTGCATATCAGCGAGCCATTCGGGGCGGCATTCGCCGATTGGCTCGACGGGCAAACCGATCGTCCGGTGAGCCATGCGCGCAACGGCATGCCGCTTGCCGAAGTCGCCGGGCGCGTTGTTGTGGCGCCAGGTACTCATCATTTGGTCGTCCGCGATCGCCGTCTGTGGCTGACCCATGATGCTGAACGGCATTCTTGCCGACCCTCTGTCGACGTGTTGTTCGAATCGGTTGCGACTGAATACGGACCCGAATCAATCGCTTGCCTGCTGACCGGAATGGGCCGTGACGGCGCGCTCGGGCTGTTGAAGATACGGCAGAGCGGCGGCTTTACCATTGCGCAGGACGAGATGACCTCTGTCGTTTATGGCATGCCGCGCGAGGCCGTCAGCCTAGGCGCCGCAATGGAGGTGTTGCCCCTAGGCGAGATCGGGACGCGCCTGGGCGCTTTGCAGCGCGCCCCAGCGGAGGCGCGCGCATGACTATTCTCGTGGTCGATGACAGCCTAACCGTCCGCATGAATCTGACCGAGATTCTCGACGCGGTGGCGCTTCCCGCAGTCGCTTGCGCCACTTTGGGGGAAGCACGGCGCAAGCTCGCTGAACAGCATTTTGCGCTGGTGATTCTGGATATTCTGCTGCCGGACGGCGACGGAATTGAATTGCTCAAAGAAATCCGCGCCATGCCGTGGAGCAACACCACGGCTGTTATGCTGTTGTCGACCGAAGCGGAAGTGCGCGACCGCGTGCGCGGCCTGTCAACCGGCGCAGACGAATATGTCGGCAAGCCCTACGATCCAAATTACATTGTCGCTCGCGCGCGCGAACTCGCGCGGCTGCATGTACCTGTCACACCGACCGGCGTGGACAGCGTGCTAGTGATCGACGACAGCCCAACGTTTCGCGAGGCTCTGAAAGCGGCGCTCGAGGCAGCCGCCTATCGCGTGATCGTGTGCGACAACGGCGAGGAAGGATTGCGGCTCGCCTCCGACCAGCGGCCCACCGCAATCGTGGTTGACGGTCAATTGCCCGGTATCGACGGCGCCACAGTCATCCGACGGATCAGACTTGACGCGGCGCTGCGCGGCTTGCCCTGTGTTCTTCTCACCGCATCCGAGGACCGCGGCGCCGAAATGCACGCGCTCGACGCGGGCGCCGATGCATTCGTCCGCAAGGATGACGATGTTGCACTCATCATCGCCCGGTTGAAAGCCGTGTTGCGCAGCGCCTCCGGCCAATTGGAAGGTCAGACCGACACGCGCGGCACCGCTAGTCTGCTGGGACCCAAAAAAATTCTCGCTGTCGACGACAGCGAAACATACCTGCAGGCGCTTGCCGACGCGCTCCGCTCAGACGGCTATGAGCTGGTGTTGGCGTACTCCGGTGAGGAGGCGTTGCAGCTCCTTGCGGTCCAGCCGGTCGATTGCATATTGCTCGATCTGATGATGCCAGGCCTCGGCGGGCGGGAAACCTGCAGGCGCATTAAAATGGCGCCCGGCATGCGCGACATTCCAGTGCTTATGCTCACCGCAATCGAGGACCGCGCGGCAATGATCCAGGGCCTTACCGCCGGAGCGGACGACTACATTGCCAAATCGAGCGACTTCGACCTGGTGCGCGCACGCGTACTGGCGCAAATCCGGCGCAAACAATTCGAGGACGAGACACGTCGGATCCGTGAGCAGCTGTTGCGCGCGGAGCTTGAAGCGATCGAGGCGCGCGCGGCGCGCGCGATGGCGGAAGAGCGCGCCAAGCTCGTCGCCGAGCTTGAGGCCAAGAACGAGGAACTTGAGTCCTTTAGCTACTCGGTCGCCCACGATTTGCGCGCGCCGTTGCGCAGCATCGATGGGTTCGGACTGGCTTTGCTTGAGGATTATGCGAACAAGCTCGACGACGACGGCAAGCGGTACCTGGCTTACGTAAGGGAATCCGCACAGCAAATGTCGCAATTGATCGATGACATGCTGGCCCTGGCGCAGGTCACTCGCGCCGAGTTCGAGCGGACAAGCGTTAACCTGAGCGCGATTGCGCGCAAGGTTGGCGCGGAACTGGCGCGGGCCGCGCCGGACCGCAACGTCGACTTTATCGTAACCGATGGCTTGACCGCTGAAGGCGACAGCCGCTTGCTGACCATTGCCTTCGAAAATTTGCTCGGCAATGCCTGGAAATACACCGGCTACGCTGAGCAGGCCCGCATCGAAGTCGGCGTGACCGACAAAGACCGCCGCACCTTCTTCGTTCGCGACAACGGGGCGGGCTTCGACATGGCTTATGCCAACAAACTGTTCGGCATGTTCCAGCGACTCCATGCCAAGAGCGAGTTCGAAGGCACCGGTATCGGGCTGGCAACGGTCCATCGGGTGATTCGCCGCCACCGTGGCCGCATCTGGGCGGAAGCCGCCGTCGGCCGTGGGGCGACCTTTTTCTTTACGCTTGGTGACGATCAGCGCCCGGCGACCGCATCCGCGGCACACGTAATCGGACGCGCAAGCGCGGCATGAAGCTGGGAGCAGTGCTATGACGCGTGAGCCGGCCATCCTTCTGGTTGAGGATAATTCGAAAGACGAAGCCTTGACGCTGCGGGCGCTCAAGAAAGCTAATATCGGCAATCGTGTCGCGGTGGCGCGCGACGGCGTCCAGGCGATCGACTACCTTCTTGGAACCGGCACGGACGGCAGCTACAATGAACTGCCCCAACTCGTATTGCTGGATCTGAATCTGCCGAAACTCGACGGTCACGAGGTGCTTCGCCGCATCCGCGGCGACCGGCATACACGTTTGCTACCGGTGGTGATCCTCACGACATCGGTGGAGGATAAGGATCGGCTGCAGGGTTATAGTCTCGGCGCCAATAGCTACATACGCAAGCCGGTCGATTTTAACGAATTCGCCCAAGCCGTCGTTCAACTGGGACTCTATTGGCTGGTGCTGAACGAGCAGCCGCCCAATATTGGCCGCCGCAGCGGAACTTAAGCTGCGACGGAACTGGCCTTGCTGCCGCACGTTGCAATCAGAAGCGGCTGCCGGAACCAGCGGTCGCTGCCGCTGCCTCACGCGCAAAAAAGCAAAGGAACCGAACATGGGACTGTTCTCCAAAGACATCAAAAACATGAACGACCTGTTCGTGCATACGCTGCGCGACATCTACTATGCCGAGAAGCAAATCGTAAAAGCGCTGCCGGATATGGTCGAGAAAGCCAACGATCCGCAACTCAAACAGGGCTTTCAAGGCCATTTGCGCCAGACCGAAAATCACGTGAAAAGGCTGGAGCAGGTTTTCCAGTTGATCGGCGAAAAGGCCCAAGGCGTGGATTGCCCGGCGATCGACGGCATCATTGAGGAGGCCAACGACGTGGCTGGGGAAGTTGAGCAAAAGCCGGTGCTTGATGCCGCGCTGATTGCAGCGGCACAGGCCGTCGAACATTACGAAATGACCCGTTATGGCACGCTGATCGCCTGGGCCAATCAACTCGGCAAGCGAGACTGCGTAACGCTTTTGCAGCAAACCCTCGATGAGGAAAAGGCCACTGACAAAAAGCTTACCGAAATGGCGGAAAGCCAGGTCAATCGAAAGGCGGCTTGATCTCACCACGCGAATGCGCGCGCCTCCGAGGAACTTCCTGCCGCAGGTGACGTTCTCACACCACAACCGAAAAGCTCGAAAGGGACATTCAAATGGACTGGAATCGCGTCGAAGGAAACTGGAAGCAGACGAAAGGCAAGATCAAGGAAAAGTGGGGCCAACTCACCGACGACGATCTCACGCAAATCAACGGCCGGCGAGACCAACTTGAAGGCAAAATTCAAGAGCGCTATGGCATCGCCAAAGACCGTGCTCGTCAGGACATTGACGACTGGCTGAAAACGGTGAACTGAGCGCTTTCGACATAACCATAGCTTAAACGAATCACAGCGCGGCGACCTTCGTCGCGCTGTTTTTTGTTCTCTTTTGACAGGCACCGAGCTGATTGTTCCAGGCCTTTCGCTGGAACACAAAGGAACAAAGTCCGAGGCGATCCGGTTATCTGTGGGCAACCATAGTTGAGAGACCAGCCATGAACATGGAAACGCGTGCACCTGAATATAAAGAGGGCGACCGCCGGGTCGCGGGACAGCCGGGTATTCCAGCCCAGCGCGCACGTCAGGCGGTTATGGGCCACAACGTCCGCTATGTGCTGGGATTTAGTATCGCAGCGGTCGTGATCGCCTTTGTCGTGGTCTATATCGCCTACTTCGCATGACGCGGCAGGAGATCCCGATGGCAAAGAGGAAACGCCGATATTCACCCAGTGCCGGCAGAGATGTCGAAAGCGAGATGCGCCGCTACAGACGCGGAACGGCGCGCAGCGGCCGCGGCGGCAAGGTGAAGAGCCGCAAGCAGGCTATTGCCATCGGCCTCTCCAAGGCGCGCAAAAAAGGCAAAAAGGTCCCGAGGAAAGCGTCCTAAGAGATTCGTACAGCTACTCGTCGAGAACCGCGCGCACCTTCGCGGCAAGCTGATCGAGCGTGAACGGTTTGCCGATCCATATGGAACTTTTCGGCCCGACGACGAGCGGGCGCCCTACCAAGCTGCGGGCCTTCGGAAGAGACAGATTTCGCCCTTGCGGGGCTCGAAGTTTTGCACCGCAACAGGCATGTGGGCAAACGGAAGCCCACCTTCGGACTTTCCGACGGTTGCAAAACTGCCTAGCATCCAATGAAAGGCGGCCGCGAAATCGCGGCCAGCACACAAAAGCCGATGGGGAGGCTCGACATGCTCAAGGTCGAAGGCATCGCTGACGTCGACACGATCGGCGATATCACGCGCCATCACGCCCAAACCCGGTCCAACCGCACGGCGATCCATTTCGAGGGAAAGCGCATTACGTTTGGCGAACTCGATCGCCGCATCAATCAGGTGGCCAACGGCTTGATCGCCGCCGGCCTGCGGCCGCAGGCGCGCATCGTGATCCTGTCGAAGAACGTGCCCGCATTCTTCGAACTTTGGTTCGGCGCTGCCAAGGCCGACATGGTGCTGGTCCCGGTGAATTTCCGACTCGCGTCGTCGGAAGTCGCGTATGTCGTCGCCGACGCCGGCGCGGAGATACTGTTCGTCGGCGCGGATTTTTATCCGGTCGTGGACAAGGTCGTCCACGAGATGAAATCGGTGCGCCAGATCGTTGCGCTCGACGGTCCGCACGGCGCGTGGACCAACTATGCCGATTGGGTCGCAAACCAACCCGCTA